>JAIENF010000373.1 GCA_019751575.1 Burkholderiales bacterium | reverse complement strand
CCCGCAATCCGGCCGCGGCACCGCGGGGCGCGGCCGAGCGCCGCCTGGCCGACCTCTTCGGCACCCTCGGCTCGACCGGGGACCTCGTGCTGGCCGGCGAGGCGGAGGACAGGATCTGGGCGTTGTGGACCTCGCACGACGATCCAGCGCTCGAGCAGCGCCTCGACCGTGCAATCCACCATATCGCGGCGCGCGAGTTCGAGCCGGCGGTGGCACTGCTCGATGCGCTGCTGGCCGATCGGCCCGACTACGTCGAGGCATGGAACAAGCGGGCGACGTTGTTCTTCCTGATGGAGCGCGACCGCGACAGCGTGGCCGACATCATCCGCACGCTCGAACTCGAGCCGCGGCACTTCGGCGCGATCTGCGGCTTTGCCCAGATCTGCCTGCGCAGCGGCCTGCGCGCCGAAGCGCTGGCTGCCTTCGAATCGGCACTGGCGATCAATCCGCACATGCCGGGCCCGCGGGCCGCGGTCGATGCCCTGAACGCCGAGTTCCGCTCGACGGCGCACTGAGCGGCGCGCGCGCGCCGCGATTCAGCCTGCGGCCAGGAGCAGGCGCACCCGCTGCGCGACTTCGGAGGCGGTCAGCCCCGGCAGGCCCGACGGCACGCCCGCGTCGGCCGATACCGCATCGGCTGCCGCGCCATGGACGGTGACGCCACCGGCCAGCGCATCGGGCAGCGGCAGGCCCTGTGCCAGCAGCGCGGCGATGATGCCGGTCAGCACGTCGCCCATGCCCGCCGTCGCCATGCCGGGGTTGCCCGTCCGGTGCATGAACCAGGTCGTGCCACCCGGCAGCGCGGTGATGCTGCCGGCCCCCTTGAGCACCACGCCCGCACCGAAGGTGGCGGCGAGCCTGCAGGCGCTGCCGACCCGGTCGGCCTGTACGCTCAGGGTGTCGCAGCCGAGCAGACGCGCCGCTTCCGCCGGATGGGGCGTCAGGATGGATGGCGCGGTCCGGCTGGACAGCGCCGCGCGCAGGCTGTCGTCACGGGCGATCAGGTTCAGGCCGTCGGCATCGACGACGAGCGGCAGCGGGGACTCCAATGACCAGCGCAGCGCGGCGTGCGACTCGGGATAGTCCCCGAGCCCCGGTCCGATGGCGAGCGTGTCGAGCGCATCGAGGCGCGGCAGTTCATGCCAGCGGCGCAGCATCAGTTCGGGTTGCAGCGGATCGAATGCCGGGCCCTGTTCGTCGACCAGCCCGAGGGTCACCCGCCCGGCACCCGCGAGCAGGGCGGCACGACCGGCCAGCAGCGCCGCGCCGACCATGCCGGGTGCGCCGCCGATGATGCCGACGCTGCCGTAGCTGCCCTTGTGGCTGTTGCGGCGGCGCCTCGGTCGCAATCCGGCGAGCCCACGCGCATCGAGCGCATGGCCCGAGGGCGGCACGAGGGCGGGGGCATCCACGCCGAGATCGGCCAGGCTCGTTTCTCCGCAGCAGTCGGGACCGTCGCCGGTGAACAGGCCGGGCTTGAACGCGAGGAAGGTCAGTGTACGCGTGGCGCTGACCGCGATGCCGCGAACCTGCCCGGTGTCGGCGTCGAGGCCGCTGGGCACGTCGAGTGCCAGCACCGGAACGCCGCCGGCGGACAGGCGGTTCATCGTCTCGATGCGCTCGGCGAAGGAACCCTCCGGTGCACGCTTCAGCCCGATGCCGAAAAGTCCGTCGATCACCAGCGCGCAGGCGATGCCGGCCGGGGGGGCGGACAGCGTGCTGCCACCGGCCGCGCGCCACGCGCCGAGGGCATCCGCGGCGTCGGGGGGCAACCGGCCCGGATCCCCGTCGAGCACGACGTCGACCTGGAAGAAGGCTTCGCGCAGCAGGCGCGCGGCGACCAGTGCATCGCCGCCGTTGTTCCCGGGCCCTGCGAACACGAGCACCCGACCCTGGCGGTCGCCCAGCATCGCTGTCGCGAGGTCTGCCGCCGCACGGCCGGCGCGCGCCATCAAGGGCAGCGTCCGGTCGCACGCGATCGCTTCGGCTGCCAGGCGCTCCACCCTGCGCAGGTCGGCCGCAGTGTAGAGGGGGGCAGGGTGCGTCTGTCGGGTCGGGGGCGGTGGGAACATCGGGATTCCAGTCGGACGGCCGCCGGATTGTAGTCCGTCGCCTGCCGCTATAATCGGGGTTTGTTCCGGGCGCCCTGCGCCGAGCGTATCCAGATGACGCAGATTCTCCGGTTGCGCGGCAGCCAAGCCGTTTCCGGATTCCGGTTGCAGAAGCTGCTGGAATCCCTGCGGACCGACGCCCCCGCGATCCGATCGCTGGCCGCGACGTTCTGGCATCTGGTGCATGTCGAACGCCCGCTGTCGGCCGAGGAGGCTCGCCGCCTCGATGCGATCCTCGAGGGGCCGGGCGGCAACGAACCTGCCGCACCCGGGGAACGCATCGACCTGCTGGTCGTGCCGCGCCTGGGCACGCTTTCGCCCTGGGCTTCCAAGGCGACCGACATCCTCCGCCATTGCGGGCTGCCGGCGGTGCTGCGCATCGAACGGGGCTGTGCATGGCGCCTCCAGCGCACCGACGGCGCCGAGCCGACCGCCGAAGATCGCCTCGCGGTCGCTCCGCGCGTGCACGACCGGATGACCGAATCGGTGCTCGACGGGCTGGACTCGGCCGATCGCCTGTTCGACGACCTGTCCGATGCGCCGCTGTCGATCGTCGACATCGCCAGCGGCGGGCGCGCCGCCCTCGAGGCTGCGAACCGTACGCTCGGCCTGGCGCTGTCGGGCGACGAGATCGATTACCTGGTCGATGCGTTCGGCCGCCTCGGCCGGAACCCGAGCGATGTCGAACTGATGATGTTCGCGCAGGCGAACTCCGAGCACTGCCGCCACAAGATCTTCAACGCGAACTGGATCGTCGACGGACGAACGCGCAGCGAGACGCTGTTCGGCATGATCCGCCACACGCATGCGGTGAGCCCTGCGGGCACCGTGGTCGCCTATGTCGACAATGCCTCGGTGATCGAGGGCTTCGATACGGCGCGGCTGCTTCCGTTGCCGCCGCCGGCGGCCGGTGCCGGCCGCGAGGGTGCGGACCTGCTGCCGAACACGTACGCATGGCGCACCGAAGCCACGCACATCCTGATGAAGGTCGAGACGCACAACCATCCGACCGCGATCTCTCCGTTCGCCGGTGCCGCGACCGGCTCCGGCGGCGAGATCCGGGACGAGGCAGCCACCGGGCGGGGCGCCCGGGCCAAGGCCGGGCTGTGCGGGTTCAGCGTGTCCAACCTGAACCTGCCCGGGCATGCGCGCCCCTGGGAACTGCAGGCGGACGGCAGCACCTATGGCAAGCCGGCGCGCATCGACGATGCCTGCCGCATCATGATCGATGGCCCGATCGGCGCGGCGGCGTTCAACAACGAGTTCGGCCGGCCCAACCTGTGCGGGTACTTCCGCGCGTTCGAAGTGACCTTCGATGGCGAGCGGCGCGGGTATCACAAGCCGATCATGCTCGCCGGCGGCCTGGGCAGCATCCCCGCCGGCGGCACGCAGAAGGCGCCGGTGCCTGCGGGCGCGCCGCTGGTGCAGCTTGGCGGCCCGGGCATGCTGATCGGCATGGGTGGCGGCGCGGCGTCCAGCATGGATACCGGCCACAACTCGGCCGACCTCGATTTCGATTCCGTGCAGCGGGGCAACCCCGAGATGCAGCGGCGCGCACAAGAGGTCATAGACCGCTGCTGGGCGCTCGGCGACGCCAACCCGATCCTGTCGATACACGACGTGGGCGCCGGCGGGCTCTCCAATGCGTTGCCCGAGCTGGCGCACGGCGCGGGGCTCGGCGCCCGTTTCGACCTGCGCGCGGTGCCGGTGGAGACCCGCGGCATGTCGCCGATGCAGATCTGGAGCAACGAGTCCCAGGAGCGCTACGTGCTGGCGCTCGATCCTGCGCGCATGGAACAGTTCCGTGCCATCGCCGAACGCGAGCGTTGCCCGTTCGCCGTCGTGGGTGCGGCGACCGCCGAGACGCAGCTGGTGCTCGAGGATGCCCGGTTCGGCAACCGTCCGGTGGACATGCCGATGGACGTGCTGCTCGGCAAGCCACCCAGGATGCAGCGCGACGTGAGGCGCCTGTCCCGCGCTGCGCCGCCCCTTGACCTCGCGGGGCTCGACCTGCGCGAGTCGGTGCACCGGGTGCTCACGCTGCCGGCCGTGGCCGACAAGACCTTCCTGGTCACCATCGGCGATCGCAGCGTCGGCGGGCTCACCGCGCGCGACCAGATGGTCGGGCCGTGGCAGGTGCCGGTGGCCGACTGCGCGATCACGCTGTCCGGCTTCACCGGACATACCGGCGAGGCGATGGCCATCGGGGAGCGCACGCCGATCGCGCTGGTCGATGCGCCGG
>JAIENF010000108.1 GCA_019751575.1 Burkholderiales bacterium | reverse complement strand
TAGGATTCGCCAGCACGCGACTGGGCATGCACCGTCCCGTGCGGCAAGGCCACCGCAAGTGCGGCCAGCATCGGAACGACGGTCGAGGCGACCGCCGCAACGCCAGCGACGCGTTTGCCATGGCCGGGCAGGCGTTCCTTGTCTTGCCGCATGGTGTGCCCTCCAGGGGTCAGAACGGGATGTCGTCCTCGAAATCCTCGAAGCCGGCGCCACCGCCCTTGGCCGGGGCCGGCTTGCCGCGCGCGGCACCGCCTCCGCCGCCACCGGAGGAACGGGGCTCGCCTTCGCCCATCGGATCGCCGCCACCCATGCGCTCGCCGCCCGGTGCGCCGGCACCGCCCCGGCTGCCCAGCAACTGCATGCTGTCGGCGACGATCTCGGTGGTGTAGCGCTCGATGTTTTCCTTGTCGGTCCACTTCCGGGTGCGCAGGCGGCCCTCGATGTAGACCGGAGCCCCCTTCTTGAGGTACTCGCCGGCGATCTCCGCCAGCCGGTTGCGCAGGGTGACCCGGTGCCACTCGGTCTCTTCCTTCTTGTCGCCGGATGCCTTGTCCTTCCACGAGTAGGTCGTGGCCAGGTTCAGGTTGCAGAGCGCATTGCCGTCCGGCATGTAGCGTACGTCAGGGTCGCGACCGAGGTTGCCGACCAGGATTACCTTGTTCACAGATGCCATGGAATACCTCCGCTACGTGCGTGATGTTTGGCGCTCAGGCCTTGGTTGGATGGGCATCGGGTGCAGCGCTGCCGTCGGCTTCGCGCGCGTCGGCCGTCCGCCCGGGGGAGCGCATGCCTGCCGCGATCGCCAGCCATGCTGCAGTGAGCAGGACGCCGAACCAGAGCACGGCGCCCAGCCCCAGAGTCTGCGCGAGAATGCCACCGAGCGCACCGCCCAGAAAGATGCCGAGGAACTGGATACTGCTGTACACCCCGATGGCGGTCCCGCGCAAGGGGGACGGTGCGAACCGGGACACCAGCGACGGCAGCAGCGCCTCGAGCACGTTGAAGCCGATGAAGAAGGCCGCCAGTGCGAGCGCGGTTCCGGGCACCGAATCCAGGGTCAGCAGGAAGCCGCCCAGCGAGCCCAGGGTGAGCACGATGCTCGCCAGGAACACCTGTTTCAGGCGCTGCCGGCCCTCGGCATAGCCGATCGCCGGGACCAGCGCGACGAAACTCGCGAGCATCGCCGGCCAGTAGACATGCCAGTGGTCGGCCACCGCCATGCCCGCGTCGCGCAGGGCGACCGGCACCACGAGGAACAGGGCGGTCAGCAGCGCGTGCAGCACCAGCACGCCGAAGTTGAGCCGGCGCAGCTCGCCGACGGCGAACACCGCCTTCAGGTCGGTCCAGAACCGCCCGCGCACCGGACGGCGGTCCTGGCCCGGGCCGGCCACGCCGTCGATCGCCGGCGCCGGGGGCTCGGGAACCAGGAAACGCACGACGCCCAGCGCCAGCAGCGCCAGCACGCCGGTCAGCGCGAAGATGCCGGAGATCCCGATCGCCGCGTTCAACGGCGGTCCGGCGACCAGCGACAACGCGAACGCGATGCCGATGGTCGAGCCGATGATCGCCATCGCCTTCGACCGTTGCGAATCACGCGTGAGGTCGGCGGTGAGCGCGATGACGACCGCGGAGATCGCACCGGCGCCCTGGATCGTGCGGCCCAGGATGACCAGCCAGATGTCGGTGGCCGACGCCGCGACGAAACTGCCGACCGCGAACAGCAGCAGCCCGAAGTACATCACGGGCTTGCGTCCGAACCGGTCCGAGGCCCACCCGAACGGGATCTGCAGGATTGCCTGCGTGAGTCCGTAGATGCCGATCGCGATGCCGATCAGGATGCGGTTGTCGCCCCCTGGCAGGCGCTCTGCGTAGACCGCGAACACCGGGAGGATGATGAACAGTCCCAGCATGCGCAGCCCGTACAGCATGGACAGGGCCAGGCTTGCCCGCCATTCGAGGCCATTCATCGGCGGGGTGGCCGGGTCACCAACCGGGCGACGATTCGGGCAGGGCTGATGACGGGCACGGTCGCGGTGGACTTGTGGATGGGTGACTCGGTTATAGTAACAGGTTGCCTTTTTCACACGGCGTGGCTGGCAGGGCGGGCATGGCAGGCGAAACGGATCACGGAAGCAACCGCGGCAAGGTCAGTGACGGCGGCTACATACGCATCCGCGGGGCGCGGACGCACAACCTTCGAAACGTCAACCTCGACCTGCCGCGCAACCGCCTGGTCGTGATCACCGGGCTGTCAGGTTCGGGCAAGTCGTCGCTCGCCTTCGATACGCTCTATGCGGAAGGACAGCGTCGTTACGTCGAGTCGCTGTCGGCCTATGCGCGGCAGTTCCTGCAGGTGATGGAAAAGCCCGATGTCGACCTGATCGAGGGCCTGTCGCCCGCGATCTCGATCGAGCAGAAATCCGGCAGCCACAACCCGCGCTCCACGGTCGGCACGATCACCGAGATCCACGACTACCTGCGGCTGCTCTACGCCCGCGTCGGCCAGCCGTTCTGCCCGGAGCACGATGCGCCCCTGGCCGCGCTCAGCGTGTCGCAGATGGTCGACCATGCACTCGCGCTGCCGGCCGACACGGGCCTGATGATCCTGGCGCCCCTGCTCGCCGATCGCAAGGGTGAGCAGCGCGAACTGCTGTCCGAACTGCGGGCGCAGGGGTTCGTGCGGGTGCGCATCGACGGCGAGGTGTTCGACCTCGACGAGGCGCCGAAGCTCGCGAAGAACCGCAAGCACAGCGTCGACATCGTGGTGGACCGGCTCAAGGTGCGCGAAGACCAGCGCCAGCGGCTGGCCGAATCCTTCGAGATGGCACTGCGCCATGCCGACGGCCGCGCGATCGCGCTGGAGATGGAGTCCGGGCGGTCGCACCTGTTCTCGTCGCGCTTCGCCTGCCCGACCTGCGGCTGGTCGATCCCCGAGCTCGAACCGAGGCTGTTCTCTTTCAACAACCCGGTCGGTGCCTGCACCCGCTGCACCGGCCTGGGCACCGAGCCGTTCTTCGACCCGCGGCGCGTGGTCGCGTTCCCCGAACTGTCGCTCGCCTCGGGTGCGATCAAGGGCTGGGACCGGCGCAATGCATTCTTCTTCCAGATGCTGCAGAGCCTGGCGAAGCACTACCGGTTCGACATCGAAGCACCGTTCGAGTCGCTGGCGGAGGACGTGCGCACCCGCATCCTCTACGGATCGGGCGAGGAACTCATCCGCTTCCACTATCCCGCCGAGAAGGGCGCGAAGCAGCACCGCGAGCATGCGTTCGAGGGCATCGTGCCCAACCTCGAGCGCCGGTACCGGGAGACCGAATCGCCGGTGGTGCGCGACGAGCTCGCGCAGTACCAGAGCGTGCGCGCCTGCCCCGACTGCGGCGGCACCCGCCTGCGCCAGGAGGCACGCTGCGTGCGCATCGCGGGCCGGGCGATCTACGACATCGGACGCATGCCGCTGCGCGACGCCGTGCAGTTCTTCGACACGCTGCAGCTCGAAGGCGCGCGCCAGGCCATCGCGGACCGGATCAACCGGGAGATCGGCAACCGGCTGGGCTTCCTGGTCAACGTCGGGCTCGACTACCTGTCGCTCGATCGTTCCGCCGACACGCTGTCGGGCGGCGAAGCGCAGCGCATCCGGCTGGCGAGCCAGGTCGGATCCGGGCTGACCGGCGTGATGTACGTGCTGGACGAACCCTCGATCGGCCTGCACCAGCGCGACAACGCACGCCTGCTGGGCACGCTCGCCCACCTGCGCGACATCGGCAACTCGGTGATCGTGGTCGAGCATGACCAGGACGCGATCCTCGCGGCCGACCACGTGGTCGACATGGGCCCGGGCGCCGGGGTGCACGGCGGCGCGGTGGTCGCCGAAGGCACCCCCGCCGAGGTCCAGGCCAACCCGGATTCGATCACCGGGCTCTACCTCTCGGGCAAGCGGTCGATCGCGGTGCCGGCGCGGCGCAACCGTCCGCAGCGGGGACAATGGCTGAAGCTGTCAGGGGCGCGCGGCAACAACCTGCAGGACGTGACGCTGGAACTGCCGGCCGGGCTGTTCGTATGCGTCACCGGCGTCTCGGGCTCCGGCAAGTCGACGCTGGTCAACGACACGTTGTACCCGGCGGTCGCGCAGCACGTGAACCGCCTGCCGCCCGGCACCGGCACCGAGCCGGCGCCGTTCGACACCATCGAAGGACTGCACCTGTTCGACAAGGTGGTCAACGTCGACCAGAGCCCGATCGGCCGCACGCCGCGCTCGAACCCGGCGACCTACACTGGCCTGTTCGCCCCGATCCGCGACCTGTTCGCCGGCGTGCCCGAGTCGCGTGCACGCGGCTACGGCCCCGG
>JAIENF010000415.1 GCA_019751575.1 Burkholderiales bacterium | reverse complement strand
CCGGGACCGGACTCGACGGCCGGGGGCGGAATGGGCGAGGAGATCCGGGTGCGCTATCGCCAGCTCGCGCGCCTGGCCACCGAACTCGGGCAACCGGCGCCGCTGCGCGCCGACGAACCGGTGACGCTCTACATCGACGGCGACGACTGCTATGCGGCGATCGAGGCGGCCATCCGCGCCGCCACCGATCACGTGCACGTGGAGTACTACATCTGGGACCCGGGCCGCGCCGGCGACCGGTTGCGCGACGCACTCGCCGAGCGCGCCGGGGCCGGCGTGAAGGTTCGACTGCTGCTCGATGACGTCGGCTCGGGCGGCACGAGCGACGAATACTTCGCGCCGCTGACCCGCGCGGGTGGCGAGCTCGCGTGGTTCAACCCGCTGCGCATTTCACGGTTCCGGCCGACGCTCCTCAACTTCCGCACCCATCGCAAGATCGTGGTGGTCGACGGCAGGATCGGGTTCACCGGCGGCATGAACGTGAGTGACGTGCAGTCGAGCGACATGTCGGCGCGCTCCGGCACGCGCGCGGGGGGCAATGCGCTCGAGTGGCGCGACACCCACATGCGCATCGTCGGCGCACCGGTGGGCGCGCTGCAGCGCGTTTTCCTCGATGACTGGGCGTTCGCCCACGGGGCGTGCAAGGTGGAACCGACGCACTTCCCGTCCAGCGAGCGAGAGCCGACCGGCCCGAGCGTGCAGGTCATCGCCTCGGGACCGGACGACTCGGTGTTCGCGATCCAGCAGTTCAAGTTCGCCGCCATCGCGAGCAGCCGGCAGTCGCTTTCGATCACCACGCCGTACCTGGTGCCCGACGAAGCGACACTCTCGGCGATAAAGTCCGCGGCACTGCGGGGCGTCAACGTGCGCATGCTGGTGCCGAAGCAGGGCGATTCGAAGCTCGTGACGGCGGCCGGGCGAAGCTACTACGACGAACTGGTCGCAGCCGGGGTCGTGCTCTTCGAGTATGGCCCGGCGATGCTGCACGCGAAGACGATGGTGATCGACGATACCGTCGCGGTCGTGGGGACCGCCAACCTCGACAACCGCAGCTTCCGCCTCAACTTCGAGGTGATCGCGGTGGTGTACGACGCGCCTGCCGCCGAGCAGCTCGGCGCGATCTTCGATCGCGACCTGCGCAGCGCCGTGCGCTACAGGCCGCCGACGGCGAAGCGCCCGATCGGAGAGCGGTTGATGTTCGGGGTGGCAAGGCTGTTGTCGCCGTTGCTGTAGCCGACGTGGCATCGACCCCTCTGCGCAAGGAATCGCGACCGATCCAACGACAGATCGCCAATGGCATGGAAATCCGGTAAAAACAGGTCGAGCGGGCAACAAGACCCCGCGTCTGCACCCGCAACGAGGAGGTTACCGATGGTGTCCATGCGCTCCGGGCTCAGTGCGCCGCTGCTTGCTGCAATCCTTGCCACCGCTTTCAATGCAGTCACCACCGGTCCCGTACAGGCCCAGGCCTGGCCGGCCAAGCCGATCCGCCTGGTCGTGCCCTTCCCGCCCGGGGCCAGCAACGATGTGCTGTCGCGCATCACTGCGCAGGCCATGAGCCCCGGACTCGGCCAGCAGATCGTCGTCGAGAACCGTCCGGGCGGCGGCGGCATCGTCGGCTCCGAGGTCGTCGCCAGGTCGCCCGGCGATGGCTACAGCATGCTCAACATCCAGGCGTCCTTCGTCGCCAACGCCGCGCTGCGACCCAGGCTGCCCTACGAACCGATCGCCGACTTCGCTTATGTCGGGATGATGGCGCGCGGCCCGCTGCTGATGGTGGTGCATCCGTCGCTGCCGGTGAAGAACCTGCGCGAATTCCTCGCGCTGGCGAAATCGAAGCCCGGGCTGGTCAACTACGGCTCCACCGGCACCGGCAGCCACAACCACATGGCCACGGAGCTGTTCAGGCGAATGGCCGGCATCAACATCATCCACGTGCCATACAAGGGGGCGGCACCGGCGCTGACCGACCTGATGGGCGGCCACATCCAGCTGGTGATGACCAGCCTGCCCTCGGCGATGACCCAGGTGCAGGCCGGCCGCATGAAGGCGCTGGGCGTGGCCAGCGAAAAGCGCACCAGCTTCATGCCGCAGGTGCCGACCATCGCCGAGTCCGGCGTGCCCGGCTACATGGCAGAGTTCTGGTGGGGCCTGGTGGTTCCGGTGAAGACGCCGGCCGAGATCACCGCGCGGCTGGGCAGCGAACTCGCCAGGGCGTTGCAGTCCACCGAGCTCAGACAGAGCTTCGCCGGCGAGGGCGCGGAACCGGCCACGATGAGCGGCGAGGCGTTCCAGCGCTTCGTCTCCAACGAGATCAACCGCTGGCGCAAGGTTGCGCAGGAGACCGGGATCAAGCCTGAATGAGTCCGGAACCTTCAGGAACCTGAGACAGGGACTTCGCACATGGAACTCGAACGCTCGTCCCTGACTGCGCTCAGGCTGCCCTATCCTCGGCCGATCCACTGGAAGGATTCGGTGGAGGATGGCTGCGAGTTCATGCTGCTGCGGCTTTTCACGGATGACGGCCTGGAAGGCGTCGCCGAGGGCGCGATCAAGCCGACCTGGACCGGCACGACGCGCCGAGCGCTCGTCGCGGTGCTCGAGGACATGCTGCTGCCGGCGCTGAAGGGCGTGGACCTCGCGGATGTTCGAGCCGTGCGCCAGCGCCTTGCCCCTTTCCCGGAAAACCGGCTCGCGAAGGGACTCATCGACAGCGCGTGCTGGGACCTGCGCGCGCAGGCGAAGCGCATGCCGCTATGGCAGCTCTGGCAGGGCACGCCTGAAGTGCCCGTGTCGTGGACCGTGACGCGCGCCCTCCCTCTCGAGATGGCCAGGGAAGCGGCCACGATGATCGAGCGTCACGGGTTCAGGACCCTGAAGATCAAGGGTGGGCAGGGTTTCGACATCGATGCAAAAGCACTCGACGAGATACGCACGGCGGTGGGCGCCGACGTCAGCTTCTATGTCGACGCCAATATCGCCTACAAGCCTGAGCAGACTGCAGCCTACGTGGCGCTGCTCGCGGACAAGGGCGCGACGCATGCCGAGGACCCGTGCGACCTGCGCCCCAACAGATGGTTCGAAGAGACCCAGCGCGCCCTGCCCATTCCGTTCGTGGTGGACGGGCGCTGCCTTTCGCTCGAAGACGCCGAGCTGTTCCTGGAACGCGGCGCGCGCTTCATCGGCCTGAAGGCGGCACGCGTGGGCGCGAGCATCGCCCTCGATATCGCGCACGCAGCCGATGCGGCAGGGTGCGCAGTGAACGTGGGGTTGCACGCAGAAAGCGCGCTGGGCGCATTCGCCAGCCTCAACGTGGCAGCCGCATTTCCCCGCCGCGCCGGATCGCTGCCGGCCGAATCCACGTTCTTCCTGGCGTATGCGGACCAGATCGCCACGCGATCGCCCGAGATCAGCCAGGGTGTCGTCAGGCTGGACGAGTCAGTGGGCCTCGCGCCCATGGTCGACTGGCGTCGCGTCGAGCGCTTCCGCATCTGATTTTTCGGGTGCCGTTCGAGGCGACGCGACGTCGCATCGACCCTATGCGATCGGCAGTGCCGTCAACCTGGTGGCCGAGTCTCTCGCCGGTTTCGACCACATAAACAGCCCGGTGAGCAACACGGGGCGACCGCCCTCACTGTTCAGCGCGCAGGTGACCGATCCTGCTCAGTCTCACCTTCAGTTCGCTCTCGATCACGTTCCTGGCGTAAGGCTTCATCGCCTTCCAGTCATGGCACTCCTCGCGGGTACGTCCACAGCCCAGGCACCACCCCTTCGGGCCCGAGAAATCACAGACATCCACGCATGGACTCTTCTTTTTCTGCTTCATGAACGGCACGCTCGGCGTAATGCCCTGGAGGTTCAGGCCTTCCCTTCCAACCGGGTCAAGGTTTGGTCGATTGCACCTTCAAGCTCCCTGAGCTGATTGAACTCCTGCAACAACCGCTGCTCCAGGGCCTTGAAGTTCAGAGGCAGGATGCGCTCGCAGACAGTGTATCCCCTGCCAACGAGCTTGTAGCCTTTCCAGCCCTGGATGCGGCCTCGCTCGGACTCGATGAGCGCTTCGATGAATCGAACCAGGTGGCCTGCCGCAGCATTGCTTCCAGGTTGCGGAAGACGGCCTTGATGTCCTTCATGATCAAGCCTCCTCATGTTTCGACGGCCAGTCCAGCGGCTTCCCGCACGGCCATCGCCCGAACGGACCTCGGCGCGCCGCCGGCGCCGTGCCGGCTTGGCCTGTGCCGGAGCCCGTGTGTCAACGCCGAAGTAAATCTGACCCACCTTGCGCTTAATCGCCGAAGTAAAACTGACCCACCCGGGCGGCCTGTTC
>JAIENF010000024.1 GCA_019751575.1 Burkholderiales bacterium | reverse complement strand
CCCAGGCGGCGAATGCGATCACGGTGCGCGATATCCCGCCGTTCGCGATGCTGAAGGTGGTTCGCGAGGATTTCAGCGCCGCCGATCGGGAGCAGCTGGCCACCAACGCGTGGGGCGTCCATCGCATCTGGCGGCGCGAGGATCATCCGCGCGAGATGGTGCTGTCGGCGGCGGACAGTTTCGACCTCAACGGCCGGGCGCTCGAGTATCGCTGGGTGGTGCTGCGCGGCCTCAAGTACGCGAAGATAGAGCCGGTCGAGGGAGACCCGGGCAGCGCGCGCGTGGTGTTCACCTATCCGCACCGCTTTCCCGTCGAGTTCGTTCCTCCGGGGGGCGAGGCACACCAGACGAACCGGATCGACATCGGACTGTTCGTCCACAACGGTGTGTCCTGGTCGCCGCCAGCGATGGTGACCGTTTTCGCCCTCGACTCCGAGGTGCGGATGTACGACCTGACCCACCGGCTGCTCTGGCGCAAGCCTTCCGGCCGGCCCGACCATGTGCGGCTCAAGTGAACGCGGCCGGACGGTCTATTCGGGCTTGAAGCCCCCCTCCCGCGCGACCTTCCGCCAGAACGTGATGTCCTCGCGTACGAGGCGCGCGAACGCCTCCGGCGTCGCCGCCAGCGGCTCCGCGCCCTCGGCTGCCAGCCTGTCGCGCAGGTCCGGGCCCTGCAGGATGCGCGCGATCTCGTCGTTCAGCCGTTGCACGATCGCGCGGGGCGTGCCGCCGGGGCTCCACAGGCCCCACCAGTTCGACGCCGAGTAGCCAGGCACTCCGGCCTCGGCGATCGTGGGCACGTCGGGGACGAAAGGCGATCGCTTCGACGTCGATACCGCGAGCGCCCGAAGCCGTCCGGCCCGGATCTGCGGCATCACGTTCGGCATGCCGACGAGCAGCATCTGTACCTGGCCGCCGAGCAGGGCGGTGACGGCCGGGCCGAGTCCCTTGTACGGCACATGGACGATGTCCACCTTCGCCATGCGCAGCATCACTTCGGTGGTCAGGTGGGAACTGCTGCCGGGGCCACCGGATCCGTAGTTCAGCCGGCCGGGCTGGCTGCGGGCGAGGGCGAGCAGGTCCTGCAGCGTCCGTGCCGGCGAATCGGCATGCACCGCCAGGATGTTCGCGCCGACACCCAGCCGTGCCACGGGGATCAGGTCCTTGATCGGATCGAACGAGAGGTTGGAGTGCAGCGCCGCCGCCGTGGTGAACGCCGCCGAATGCACCAGCAGGTTGTAGCCGTCGCCGGGTGCGCGCGCGACGATCTCCATGCCGAGGATGCCGCCGCCGCCGCCGCGATTGTCGATCACCACCGGCTGGCCCATCGCCTCGGTCAGGCGTTGCCCGACCAGTCGTGCGAAGACGTCGACGCTCCCACCCGGCGCGAACGGCACCACCAGGCGGAACGGTCGCGCCGGAAAGTCGCGCACCGTCGGGCTGCCGGCCGCGTGTGCCGTCGGCAGCATGTCGGGTGCGCCGATGCAGGCCGCAGCCCCGAGCATGGCCGCCGCTGCGGGGCGACGGCCGGCGCGTGCGAGCTTCGCGATCCGTTCGGCAAGCGTGGATGGCCGATGCATTCGTTCTCCCGGGGACAGGTAACATCGCGTTTCGACGAGTTTCACGCGAAGGGGTTGCCATGTCCAGCCTGCCACCCACGATGCCTCCGATGGCCGAGCGCCGGGTGCCTGCCGCCCGATCCGCCGCGGCCGGAGGCCACGCGCCAGTCGCGGCACGCGCGCTGCCGCGCGTGCTGGCACGCATGCTCGCGCTGGACGACTTCGAACCCGAAGCCGCGCGGATACTGCCGCGGCCGATCTTCGGTTACGCATCGGGGGGCTCCGAGACCAATGCGTCGCTGCGTGCCAACCGGAGCGCCTTCGACGACTACGCGTTCATTCCGCGGGTCATGGTCGACGTATCCGTCCGCTCCCAGCGGCGAACGCTGTTCGGGCAGTCCTACGATTCGCCGTTCGGCTTCGCCCCGATGGGCGGCACTTCGCTGGCGGGCTTCGATGGCGACCGGGTGCTGGCACGGGTGGCCGCTTCAGCCAACATCCCGATGATCCTCAGCGGCGCCTCGCTCACCCGACTCGAGGACGTGAGGAAGGTGGGTCCCACCGCGTGGTTCCAGGGCTACATTCCCGGCGATGACGCGGCCATCCGCGCACTGGTCGAGCGGGTCGGCAACGCCGGATACGACACGCTGGTGGTCACTGCCGACGTGCCGGTGGCTGCCAACCGCGAGAACAACGTGCGCAACGGCTACTCGGCGCCGCTGCGCCCGACCGCCGCGCTCGCCTGGCAGGGGATCACGCACCCGCGCTGGCTGTTCGGAACCGCGCTGCGCACGCTGTGGCGGCATGGCATGCCGCATACCGAGAACATGGGCAGCGTGCGCGTGCCGCTGGTGTCTCGCTCGGGCGTGCGCGAGCGGGGGCGGCGCGACGGGTTCAGCTGGCAGCACCTCGCGTTGATCCGCGGGATCTGGCCTGGCCGGCTGGTGGTCAAGGGACTCCTCTCCGGCGAGGATGCCCATGTGGCGGCCGAGAGCGGGGTCGACGGCGTGATCGTCTCGAACCACGGTGGCCGCCAGCTCGATGGCGCGATCGCACCGCTGCGCGCGCTGCCTGGCGTGGTGGCGCGCGCAGGCACGATGACGGTGATGATGGACAGCGGCGTCCGCCGTGGCACGGACGTGCTGAAGGCGCTCGCGCTGGGCGCGCAGTTCGTGTTCGCAGGGCGTCCGTTCCTGTTCGCGCATGCGGTCGCGGGCGAGGCGGGGGTCGCGCATGCGGTGAAGCTGCTGCGCGAGGAGATCGACCGCGACCTCGCGCTGCTCGGCGCCGAATCCCTGGACCAGGTGGGCCGGCAACTGCTGCACGTCGCGGGACGCTGATCCCTTCCGGTGCGCGGGGACGCCGGCGATGGCCCCCGCGCACCCGCCTACTTGCCCGGGATGCGGATCAGCAGCACGGGTGCCGTCGCGCTGCGCATCACGCCCTCGGCCACGCTGCCGAAGACCATGTGGTCGAAGCCGGAACGCCCGTGCGTGCCCATCACGATCAGGTCCGCCTTCCACTTGGCGGCGTCATCGACGATCAGCTTCGCCGCCCTGCGCGTACCCGCGTTGATCATCTTGCCGTCGACCCTCGCGATGCCGGCCCTGGTGGCCATGGCCGTGGCCTGCTCGAGCAATGTCTGCGAGCGCCGCTCGAGGTCGGCTTCGAACTTTTCCAGGGCCTTCACGTTCGGCGCCACGGACATTCCGGAGGCGGTCTGCGCGGCATACATCTCGGACAGGACGGAGACTTCATGCACGTGCAGGAGCCTGAGTGCGGCGCCCTGCTCGGCGGCGAAGGCGATGCCACGCTTGAGTGCCTGCTGCGAAGTCTTGCTGCCGTCGATCGGGATGAGGATGCGTGTGAACATGGCTGCTCCTGGTTGTCCGGCATTCGCCGGTTGATGGTTCGGACCATCCGCGGATGTCCGCTCGCACGTGCAACGGGCGAACGGTACTCGTACCCATTTGAGCGCCGGACTGCGTGGCCTTCCTTGATGCATGTCAAGGTTTCATGCCCCTCGCGGGCAGGCTTCCCGGTGTCCGGCCTGCCGGGCAGTCCCTGCAGCCGCAATGCCTCCTCGGCCCGAGTATGCGACCTGGATCGGCATTGCGTGCGGGTACGGCGGTTGCGTGATTGAAGTGAGCCGGTTTCACCTTGGAGGAATGTCATGCCGAAGATCACCCGGGCCGATGCGGCGCCCCCCGGCCGTGCCCGCGCCCGTGCCCATGCGCCGAGCGCTCCGCCCAGGACCAACGCGAGCAAGCCGGTGCGTCGCGCCCGGCTCTCCGCAGCGCCCGGGGTGGAGCGCAGTGCATGGTCCGAAATCGAGGGCCTCCTCGCCGCCGGGCACCGGCGCCTCGAGCAGCAGTTCTCGCGTGCTGCGAAGCTGGCGGCGAAGGATGCGGACAGCCTGGGCCAGGCGGGTGCCCGCCTGATCAGCGGGGTACGAAGCCATTTCGACCTCAAGGTGGGAGCCGTGTACCCGGTGCTGTACGAGACCCTGCCCGATGCCGGCGTGATCCTCGAGGCCGAGATCGAGATCGAAGTGGCGCGCGACCTCATGCGCCGCCTGGAAGGCATGAAGCCGTTCGACGAGCGGTACCAGCCGACGATGAACATCCTCGCCGCCTGGATGGGCCGGCATTTCGAGCAGGAGCGGGTACGCCTGTTCGCGGCGGCGCGCCGGTCGCTGCCTGCCTTCGCACGCCGCCTCGCGGACGTGCGCGCCAGGTTCGCCCAGGACGCGGCCGTG
>JAIENF010000615.1 GCA_019751575.1 Burkholderiales bacterium | reverse complement strand
GCCGGTCGACGCCTGCCATTCGTAGTCGCGGCCGCGTACCGTCAAGGCCAGCCGATGCCCGGCGGGCACCACGATCGAGGTCGGCCACAGCTCGGTATCGAGCGCGACAGGCGTGCCCGGCACCAGCGGCTCGGCCCGGTCGTGCCGGTGGTACGGCCGCCATTCGGTCGACAGCGCCGGGTCGAGGGCCCGGTGGGACGCACGCAGCCAGCCCTGCGCGACCGGGGTATGCGGGTCGATGGCACCCATGAACACCACCTCCCGCAGGTCGGGGGTGTACACGCGGAATACCGCGAACACGTCGGCGTCGGTGGTCGTGGAGGACAGCCACAGGCGCAGGGCGATCGGGCCGGTGATCTCCGTGTCCGCCGCCAGCGGCGGCGCGAGGAAGGTGACGCCGTCGCCGGTGGCATCGAAGGTGCAGGCCACCGAGGACGCCGGCGGCTGCGCGTCGAGCGTGCCGGTGCCGGGATCGAGGTGCAGCTTCGTCCAGCGCGTGCGTGCGATCGGCCACTCGTTTTCCGGCCTTTCCTCGAAACGGTCGACATGCCGTACCTGCAGCAGCACGGGCGGCGCGGCATCCTGGCCGTTGTCGGTGCCCTTCAGGAAGTGATCGAAGAAGCGCAACTGCAGCCGCCGGCCGTAGTCCGTGTAGAAATGCGTCCAGTGCTCGAGCCCGTGGGCCTCCAGCCACTTCTGCTTCGACGCGGCGCGGAGGAAACCTTCGAAGTTGCCCCGCGGATGCAGGCCCTGCCCGCCCCAGTTGGCCGCCGACAGGAAGGGCACGGTGACCTTGTCCCAGCGCGGCGACCGGGCGCGATGCCATTCGTCGTCGAACGGATGGGCGAGGATGTCGTCGCCGAAGCTGCAGCGGTTGGCCGCCAGCTGTGCGTCCGACAGCGTCTCGTCGCCGCAGACCAGCGCGCCGGTCACCCGGCTGCGCGCACCCCGCTCGCCGAGCCCGTACTGCACGGTCTTCACCTGCATGTCGTACCAGTTGGCCCAGAAGGTCGACAGGATGCCGCCGTGGTGGGACATGTCGCGGTAGAAGTCGGCGGCGCCCTCCCAGATGCACATCGCCGCCAGGTGCGGCGGCTGCAGCGAGGCCACATGCCACTGGTTGATGCCGAAATAGGACACGCCGTTCAGCCCGACCCGCCCGTTCGACCACGGCTGCACGCCGGCCCATTCGATGCAGTCGTGGAAGTCGCGCGTCTCGCGCGGGGAGAACGGGTCGACGAAGCCGGGCGAACGGCCGGCGCCACGCGAATCGACGCGCACGCAGGCATACCCCTCGGGCACCCACTTCTCGGGATCGACCACCTCCCAGTTCTGGTAGCGGTTGCTCGACCCGTATGCGACGTCGGGATGCTCAGCGACCATGCGCTGCCAGGCGCTGGGATAGCCGTCCTGGAACGCGAGGCCCTTGGCATAGGGGCCATAGGTCAGCAGTACCGGGAAACGTCCCTCCCCGACCGGACGGAACACGTCGGCACGCAGCACCACGCCATCGTCCATGGCGATCGGCACGTCGAACGCGCACAGCATGCCGTCCCGGACGATCGGTTCCCCGGCAGGCACGGGGGCCTGCCCTGCACCACCGGTCTGGGCCGGTCCCGCACGCTCTGCCATCTGCTCTCCCCCTGCTGTCGGCGCCCGCCTAAATTGACGCCGGGCGCAAGCGGTGTCAAGTTCGCGGTCTTTCATCTCCGGAGGCTCCCCGTTGAAGATCGGAATCCTGGGTATCGGCCGCATGGGCGCGGCAATGACGACGCGCCTGCTCGGGCTCGGCCACGAAGTATTCGTCTGGAACCGCTCGCCGGAGAAGGCGCAGGCACTCGCTGCGGCGGGCGCCCAGGTGGCGGCGACCCCGCGTGCACTGGCCGAAGCGAGCGAGGCGATCCTGAGCATCGTCGCCGATGCGAAGGCGGTCGAGGCGACCTATTTCGGCCCGTCCGGCGCCGGCACCGGCAGCCTGGCCGGCAAGCTGGTGATCGAGATGAGCACGTTGCGGCCCGAGACCCAGCGCGGCCTGGCCGCCCGCCTTAAGGCGCTGGGGGCCGCGGTGATCGAATGCCCGGTCGGCGGCACCACCGGCCCGGCGCGCGACGGCAAGCTGCTCGGCTTCGCCGGCGGCAGCGCGGAGGACTTCGCACGCGCGAAGCCGTTGCTGGAGCAGCTCTGCCGCCGTGTCGAGCACATCGGCCCGGCCGGCGCCGGTGCCAGCATGAAGCTGGCGATCAACCTGCCGCTGCTGGTGTACTGGCAGGCGCTGGGCGAAGCGCTGACGCTGATCAAGCCGCTCGGGCTCGAACCGGCGCGCATCATGGACATCCTCGCCGACACCTCCGGCGGTCCGAACGTGCTGAAGGTGCGCGGTGGCATGATCGCCCGGTCGCTCGAAGGCGGCGACACCGGGCCGGTCACCTTCGATGTCGACCTGATCCGCAAGGACCTGCAGACGATGATCGACGAGGCTGCTTCGCTGGGCGCGACGCTCCCGGTCACCCAGCGCGCGCTCGACATGTTCGACGAGGCGTCGAAGGACGGCATGGGCGCCGCGGACGCGGTCGCGCTGCCCGCGCGCTGGTTGAAGCGCAACGGTTGAACACCCCATAACGACAGCCCGATCCGGGCACCGAGGAGACAGGCGATGCTGATCGTCGATTCGCAGGTACACATCTGGGCTGCGGACACGCCCGAGCGCCCCTGGCCGAAGCGCGCGGAAGCGCAGCGGCCGATACCGCTCGACCACACCGACCTGCTGCGCGAGATGGACGAGGCCGGCGTGGACCGGGTGGTGATCGTGCCGCCGTCCTGGGAGGGCGATCGCAACGACCTGGCGATCGCGGCACACCTTGCACACCCGACGCGCTTCGCGACCATGGGCCGCATCGATCCGCAGGACCCTGCGGCACGCGGCTCGCTCGGCGCCTGGCGCCGGCAGCCCGGCATGCTCGGCCTGCGCTTCACCTTCCACCTGCCGATGCTCGAGGCCCTGCTGACCGAAGGCCACATGGACTGGGTCTGGGGCGAGGCCGAGAAGGCCGGCGTGCCGATCTACGTGCTGGTCCCGCACCGTCTGGTCCCGGAGATCGACAAGGTGGCCGAGCGCTACCCCGGACTGCGGCTGGTGATGGACCACATGGGGCTCAACAGCAAGCAGCGCGATGCCGAGGCCTTCGCCGATTTCGACAAGCTGCTGGCGATCGCGAAGCGGCCGAACGTCGCCGCGAAGGCAAGCGCCCTGCCCTGCTACACCAACGACAGCTACCCCTACCGCTCGCTGCACGGTTACCTGCAGCGCGCCTACGATGCATTCGGGCCGAAGCGGCTGTTCTGGGGCACCGACCTGTCGCGCTCCCCGATACCCTACCGGCAGCATGTGTCGATGTTCGCCGAGGAGATTCCCTGGCTGTCCGCCGCCGACAAGGAGTGGATCATGGGACGCGGCGTCTGCGAATGGATCGGCTGGCCCGTGCCCTGAACGGCGGCATCGGCCGGGCAAGCACGCCGAAGCCGCCGCTCGTCAAGGCCCGGGACGGGTACCCTGGCCGCGCCCCAGGGTCGGCCTGAGTTCGATCCAGTGCAACGAACGCGCAAGCAGGCATGGCTCGATATCGCGCCTGCGCACGACATGCTGCACCGCGGGCTTCACGCCGGTCGCGCCTGAAGGGCGTGCGCCGCGAGGGATCCAGTCCGGTTGCTCGCCCACGCGCCCGACGGCCGCTTCGATGTAGAGACCGTCCGCCAGCACCGCCGTGCGCACGCGCACGGTCCGTGCGGGCTGCACGACGGCTACCGGAGACGACAGCGCCAGCCGGGCGTCGATGATGCCCACCTCGACCGTGTTGTCTACCGAAGGGTCCGTGGCCATCGACAGCAGATGGTGCAGGTATTCGCTGTCGAACCAGAACTGGTGCCCGCCCGCGTCGAAGGGTCGCCGAGGGTCCATCGTCCGCTCGGCGGATTCATCCACGGGCTCGAGGGTGCACAGCGTCAACGGCCGACGCAGCTGCGTGACAGTGAAAAGACCCTGGTCGAAGGTCTCCCTGAGCGTGTGTTCGATGTCGAGCATGAGGTTGTTCCACAAACCTGTACCTGCATGTCCGCGCGTGCATCGGCACCGATGCGTGGACCGGGGCTCGCGCATCACCGGACGCGGGATTCGCGAGTACGCTACGGACTTTCCGGTTCCGACTCTGCGAGAATCTGCCGGATGGCTCCGACCGACCCACGCGCCTGCGCCGCGTGCGGCAACAACGGAAGAGGGACGCGGAGTGTAAACACGGCACACCCTCGCCGGTATCGCC
>JAIENF010000111.1 GCA_019751575.1 Burkholderiales bacterium | reverse complement strand
GTGCGCTACGTGCCGCTGCCGGCCGCCGCGTACAAGCACAACCTGACGTCCCTCGCCAAGCCGGTGCTGGGCACCCGGTTCGGCGGCGAGAACAAGGTCGGCCTGACCATCGAGCAGCTGATGAAGCTGGAAGCGATCCGCTGATCGCAGGCTGTCCCGGCCGGGGATTGGCATGGCGCCACCCCGGCCTCTTTTTGCGTCTGTGGAGGCCGGCGGCAGGGCCTGATGCAGTCGACGGTCGCGCGCCGCCTGCGCCGCGGCATCACTCCGAAAGGCAAGTTCCTCTACCATGTCGCCTCCATCAGCTGATATCGCGGGAGCACCGGAGTCCATGGCGAATGCTTTCGAAGGCCGCCTAGCACACAAGTTCACACGCAACATCAAGGAGCGTGTGATCGAATCGATCCTGTTCCTGATGGCCTTCTCGGCCGTCGCGATCACGGTGGCGATCCTGGCGATCCTGGTGGTCGAGTCGCTCGGATTCTTCGAGCATGTCTCGATCTTCGAGTTCCTCACCGGCACGGTCTGGTCGCCGCTGTTCGCGGACGCCCACTACGGCATCCTGCCGCTGCTCGCCGGCACGCTGACGGTTGCCGCGGTCGCGCTCGCGGTGGCGATCCCGATGGGCACCATCATCGCCATCTACCTGAGCGAGTTCGCCCCGCACAAGGTGCGCGAGACGGTCAAGCCGTTCCTCGAGCTGCTCGAGTCGGTGCCGACGGTGGTGTTCGGCTACTTCGCGCTGCTCTACTTCACGCCGTTCCTGCAGATCTTCATGCCCGGCCTGCCCGGCTTCAACATGCTCGCGCCAGGCATCGTGATCGGCGTGTTCATCATCCCGTACATCAGCTCCGTCGCCGAGGACGCCATGCGCGCGGTGCCGATGGCGATGCGCGAAGGCTCCTATGCCATGGGTGCGACGCGCTTCCAGACGGCGATACGGGTGGTCACGCCCGCGGCCATCTCCGGCATCGTGGCTGCCTATGTCCTCGCGGTGTCGCGTGCGATCGGCGAAACGATGGTGGTGGCGATCGCCGCGGGCCTCCAGCCGAAGTTCACCTTCAATCCGATGGAGCCGGCGGCAACCATCACGGCCTACATCGTGCAGGTCAGCCTGGGCGATGTCGAACACGGATCCGTCGCCTACCAGAGCATCTTCGCGGCCGGCCTGGTGCTGGTCGTGATGACGCTGGCCCTCAACGTGTTCGGCCACGTGATGCGCAAGCGGTACCGGGAGATCTACTGATGAGTTCCTACACCCAGATCTCCCCGCAGCGCATCGAAGAGATGCGCGCGCTGATCGGCCAGCGGAAGCTGCGCGACCACATGTTCGCGATCGTCGGCCTGGTGTGCATGCTGATCGCCGTGCTGACCATGATCGCCTCGTTCGCCAGCCTGCTGTTCGACGGCTGGTCGCGCCTGACGCCCGAATTCTTCACCAGCTTCCCGTCGCGGCGCGCGGCGGACGCCGGCATCCTGTCCTCCTGGGTCGGGACCACCCTGGTGATGCTGGTGACCATGCTCGCGGCGGTGCCCCTGGGCATCGGCGCGGCGATCTACCTCGAAGAGTATGCGAAGCAGGGTATCGTCACCGACATCATCGAGGTGAACGTGACCAACCTCGCAGGCGTGCCGTCGATCATCTACGGCCTGCTGGCACTCGGATTGTTCGTCTACATCCTGGGCCTGGGCGAGAGCGTGCTGGCGGCGGGGCTGACGCTGGCCCTGCTGATACTTCCCGTGGTCATCGTGTCCACCCGTGAAGCGCTGCGCGCCGTGCCGAGCACGATCCGGGAAGCAGCCTATGCCCTCGGTGCCACCCGCTGGCAGATGGTCTCCGACCACCTGCTGCCTTACTCCCGTGGCGGCATCCTGACCGGCGTGATCATCGGCATGTCGCGCGCGATCGGCGAGACCGCGCCGATCATCACCATCGGTGCGCTCACGTTCATCGCCTTCCTGCCGCCGAGCCCGGTCTCTGCAGAGCCGCCATTCATCAACTTCGACTGGCTGTTCGCGCCGTTCACGGTGCTGCCCATCCAGATGTTCAACTGGGTATCCCGGCCCGACCCTGCGTTCGCGGTCAACGCGGCGGCGGCCGGCGTCGTGCTCATCGTGATGACGCTGCTGATGAACGGCTTCGCCATCTACCTGCGCTATCAGATCAGAAAGACCATCAAATGGTGACCAGCGAAGTTGTCGAACAGGCCGTCGCGCGCGGCAAGGCGGACGTGCGCGGCCTGAATTTCTTCTACGGGGAGAAGCAGGCCCTGAAGGACGTCAACCTGTCGGTCCAGGACAAGAAGGTCACCGCGCTGATCGGTCCTTCAGGCTGCGGAAAGTCGACGCTGCTGCGCTGCTTCAACCGGATGCACGACCTGTACCCCGGCAACCGCTACGAAGGCGAGATCGTCCTGCAGCCGGACAACCTGAACATCCTGTCGCCGAAGGTCGATGCCATCGAAGTGCGCATGCGCCTGTCGATGGTGTTCCAGAAGCCGAACCCTTTCCCCAAGTCCATCTACGAGAACGTGGCCTACGGCCTGCGCGTGCGCGGCATCAACCGGCGCACGATCCTCGACGAGAAGGTCGAAGAGGCGCTGCGGGGCGCTGCGCTGTGGGAAGAGGTCAAGGACAGGCTGGGCGACCTTGCCTTCAACCTGTCCGGCGGCCAGCAGCAGCGGCTTTGCATCGCGCGCGCCCTGGCCAGCGATCCCGAGCTGTTGCTGTTCGACGAGCCGACCTCGGCGCTCGATCCGATCGCCACCGCGAGCATCGAGCAGCTGATCAATGAACTCAAGGCGCGGGTGACCATCCTGATCGTCACCCACAACATGCAGCAGGCGGCGCGCGTGTCCGACTTCACCGCCTACATGTACCTCGGCGAGATGATCGAGTACGGGGTCACCGAAGACCTGTTCGTGAAGCCCCGGAAGAAGCAGACCGAGGACTACATCACCGGTCGTTTCGGCTGACGTCCGGGCGAAGTCCGGGGCGGCGTTCGTCCGCCACTCGAGGGCGGCGCCGGTTTGACCGGTCAGCCCCCGCGCCGGTATAATCCCGCGGTTCTACTCAGGCCATACCGGGATGCGCGAGATGCGTGCCAGCGACAGCAGTGACGGCGACAGCAGGTCTGCAAGGCAGATGCCTCGAAGGCAAAGGCGCGTCGTCGGCAACTGGAAGATGAATGGTTCGCTTGCCCGCAACGCCGAACTCCTGCGCGAGTGCGTGGCGGCGTTCGCCGTGCCCGCAGGCCGCAGTGCAGATGCGCAGGCCGGCGTGGAAGTCGCGGTCTGCGTGCCGTTTCCCTACCTTGCACAGGCACGCGACGCGTTGTCGGGCAGCGCCGTGCGCTGGGGCGTCCAGGATGTCAGCGCGCAGGCGGCGGGTGCCTATACCGGCGAGGTATCGGCGCCGATGATTGCCGAATTCGGCGCAACTTACGCGATCGTCGGACATTCCGAGCGACGCGCGCACCACGCCGAGACCAGTGCACTGGTCGCAGGCAAGGCCGCAGCCGCGCTCGAAGCCGGCCTGACGCCGATCATCTGCCTGGGCGAGACGCTGGAAGAGCGGGAATCCGACATGACCGAGACGGTCGTCGCAGGGCAGCTGTCCGTCTGCATCGAACGGCTCGGACTCGACGCGCTGGCGCGCTGCGTGATCGCCTACGAACCGGTGTGGGCGATCGGCACCGGTCGCAATGCAACACCCGGGCAGGTCCAGTCCGTGCACGGGTTCCTGCGCACCCGTCTCGGGGCGGTGGGGGCGGGCGTGTCGCTGCTCTACGGTGGCAGCGTGAAGCCGTCCAATGCCGCCGAGCTTTTCGCGATGCCTGATGTCGATGGCGGCCTGATCGGGGGCGCTTCGCTCAAGATCGAGGATTTCGAGCCGATCTGCCGGGCTTTCGGCTGATCTGCATTAACCGGGAACACCCAACATGCTCCAGAACTTCATCCTCCTGTTCCACGTGCTCGCTGCCGGTGCGATCGTGGTCTTCGTGCTGCTCCAGCAGGGCAAGGGTGCCGACATGGGCGCGGCCTTCGGCAGCGGCTCTGCGGGCAGCCTGTTCGGGTCCAGCGGCTCCGCGAACTTCATGAGCCGGATGACGGCGGTCATGGCCACGCTGTTCTTCATCACCAGCCTCGTGCTGACCTACCTCGCTGCCCATACCGGCACCTCCCGCGGCCTGATGGACAACGTACCGACTACGCCTGCGTCGCAGATCCCGGTGCCGGGTGCGCCCGCGCAGGCGCCGGCCGCGCCGGCAGTGCCGGTGCCCTCGG
>JAIENF010000768.1 GCA_019751575.1 Burkholderiales bacterium | reverse complement strand
TCCCCTGCTAAGGGAGTATACGGGCTTAAACCTGTATCGAGGGTTCGAATCCCTCTCTCTCCGCCAATTGCCTTGCGCGGTCGATATTTCGCTTATAATCGCGCCAACGCGCCTGTAGCTCAGTTGGATAGAGTACTTGGCTACGAACCAAGGGGTCGTGGGTTCAAATCCTGCCAGGCGCGCCACTTCTTCAACGCCCGGACTTCGGTCCGGGCGTTTGTTTTGGTGCGTCCGCATGCGCAGGCCGCACCGGGCAACCGCCCCTCCCCGCCGCCGTCGTTCTGCTAGCATCCGCGCAACATCAGTGCAACGACGGCACCGGAAGAGACAAGGGGAGAACAGGTGGCCACCACCATCGGCATGAGGCCCGGGCAGGAACTGGCGGGCAAGGTAGCACTCGTCACCGGGGGCGCGCGCAACATCGGGCGCGCGATCTGCAGGTCACTGGCGAGCGGCGGCGCTTCGGTGATGATCAACGCAAACACTTCCAGGGCAGAGGCCGCGGAGACGTGCGCGATGATCGAGGCGGCCGGCGGCACTGCAGCGGTGCATGTGGCGGACGTGACCGATCCGGAAGCCGTCGCCGCGCTGGTCGATGCCACCGTCAGGCGCTTTGGCCGCATCGACATCGTGGTCAACAACGCAGCGGTCCGTGCCGAAACACCTTTCGCCGAGATCACCCAGGCGGAATGGCAGCGCGTGATCTCGATCATCCTCGAAGGTGCCTTCCTGGTGACGCAGGCCTGCCTGCCCCACCTGTCGAAGGCGGGCGCGGGCGCAGTGGTCATGATCGGCGGCCAGACCGGGCACAAGGGCGCGGCCGGCCGCGCGCATGTCGTCGCCGCCAAGGCCGGCCTCGCCGGCCTCACCAAGGGGCTCGCACTCGACCTCGCGCCGATGGACATCACGGTGAACAACGTCGTGCCGGGGACGATCGACACGGTGCGCGGGCTGCCCGGCGCGCCGCCGCGGCCGACCCATCGCACCAGCCTGCCGCCGCTGGGGCGGCGCGGAGAACCGGAAGAGATCGCGGCCATGGTGCGCATGCTTTGCGGCCCCGACGCGCGCTACCTGACCGGACAGACCATACACATCAACGGCGGGGGCTGGTTGCCATGAGCGGCGGCATTGCAAAGGGAAAGAAGGGGCCGGCGATCTCGCCGATGATGACCACGCTTGCGGCCTACCTGGCCGCCTCGCCGCGCAAGGCGCTGCCGCCGGCGGTGGTCGAGAAGACCAAGCACCACCTGCTCGACACGCTGGCCGCGATGGTGTCCGGCTCGAGGCTGCTGCCCGGGGAACGTGCGATATCCTTCGTGGAAGGACTCGGCGGCAAGCCCGAGGCCTGCGTGATCGGCACCCCGATCGTCACCTCCGCGATCAATGCGGCGCTCGCCAACGGCATGCTCGCCCATGCCGACGAGACCGACGACTCGCATGCCCCCTCGCTCACCCATCCGGGCTGCGGCATCGTGCCCGCGGCGCTGGCCATCGGCGAGCGCAACCGGGTGTCCGGACGCGCGCTGCTGCGTGCGATCGCGGTCGGCTACGACCTGTCGTCGCGGCTCACCATGTCGCTGAACGCCTACGAATTCCGCGAGGACGGCCATTCGACGCACAGCTTCGGGCCGATGTTCGGTGCAGCCGCCGCCGGCGGCGCGCTGCTCGGCTTCAACCCGCGGCAGATGCGCCACCTGCTCTCCTACACGGCGCAGCAGGCTTCCGGCGTTTCGTGCTGGATGCGCGACCCGGACCACGTCGAGAAGGCGTTCGATTTCGGCGGCATGCCGGCGCGCAACGGCGTCTATGCCGCGCTGATGGTCGACTCCGGCATGACCGGCGTCGAGGACGTGTTCTCGGGCGAGCGCAACTTCTTCGTCGCCTACGGCCGGAAGCCGGAGCCGCAGGTGCTGGTCAAGCGACTGGGCAGCACCTTCGAGATCATGAACACCAACATCAAGCGCTGGTCGGTCGGCTCGCCCATCCAGGCGCCGCTCGATTCGCTGCTTGCACTCATCACCACCAAGGGCGTGCGCGCCGAGGACGTCGAGCGGGTCGACATCCGCGTCGCGAAGCAGGGTGCGAACACGGTCGACAACCGCGACATGCCGGACATCTGCATGCAGCACCTGGCCGCGGTGATGCTGCTCGACCGCACGGTCACCTTCGTCTCGACGCACGACGTCGCGCGCATGCGCGACCCGAAGGTGCTGGCGCTGCGCAAGCGCGTGACGCTCGCCGGCGACGAGGCGCTGACCCGCGTGATGCCCAGCCGCCAGGGCATCGTTTCGATCACGCTGAAGGACGGCACCCGGCTCACCCACCACACGAAGGCGGTGCGCGGCACGGCCGAGAACCCGATGAGCCGGGCTGAGGTCGATGCGAAGTGCTACGACCTGCTGGCACCGATCACCGGCAAGCGCCGTGCACGCAGGCTGTGCGACACCGTCTGGTCGCTCGACAAGCTGGCCGACGTGCGCTCGCTGCGCCCCCTGCTGAAGGCCTGACCCCATGCGTACGTACACGATTGCATCCATCCCCGGCGACGGCATCGGCAAGGAGGTCATCCCGGCCGGCCAGCGCGTGCTCGAACACCTGGCGCAGAAGAGCGGCAGCTTCTCGATCGCGTTCCGCAGCTTCGACTGGGGCAGCGACTACTACAAGCGGCATGGCGTGATGATGCCCGCCGACGGCCTGTCGCAGCTGAAGGACCTGGACGCGATCTACTTCGGCGCGGTCGGTGCGCCCGACATCCCCGACCACATCACGCTCTGGGGCCTGCGCCTGGCGATCTGCCAGCCGTTCGACCAGTACGCGAACGTGCGTCCGGCACGCGTGCTGCCCGGCATCACCAGCCCGCTGTCCAGCCCCGAGGCGCAGAAGCTCGACTGGGTCATCGTCCGCGAGAACTCCGAGGGCGAGTATTCCGGGGCCGGCGGCCGCGTGCATCGCGGGCTCCCGGAAGAGACCGCGATGGAGGTATCGGTGTTCACACGCACCGGCGTCGAGCGCGTGATCCGCTTCGCCTTCGAGCTCGCCCGCTCGCGCCCGCGCAAGCTGCTCACCGTCGTCACCAAGTCCAATGCCCAGCGGCACGGGATGGTGCTCTGGGACGAGATCGCGGAGGAAGTGAGCCGCAAGTACCCGGACGTGACCTGGGACAAGATGCTGGTCGATGCGATGACCGTGCGCATGGTGGTGAAGCCGGGCAGCCTCGACACCATCGTCGCCACCAACCTGCATGCCGACGTGCTGAGCGACCTCGCGGCTGCGCTGTCCGGCTCGATGGGCGTCGCACCCACCGCCAACCTGAATCCCGAGCGCCGGTTCCCGTCGATGTTCGAGCCGATCCACGGTTCGGCCTTCGACATCACCGGCATGGGCATCGCCAACCCGATCGGCACCTTCTGGTCGGCGGTCATGATGCTCGAGCACCTCGGCGAGAAGGACGCCGCCGCGCGCCTGATGGGCGCGATCGAGGCGACCACGAAGCAGGGCCGGCTGCATACGCCGGACCTCGGTGGCGAGGCCTCGACCGAACTGGTCACCGAGGCGGTGCTCGACTTCCTTGCCTGACTTCACGCCATGAACGACCCCGCACTCCCCGTCTGGTCCCCGTCCCCCGATCGCATCGCGCGTTCCAACCTCAGCCGGTTCATGCGCGAGGTCGCGCACACCTGGGGCGCAGACTGCCGCGACCAGGCGTCGCTGTACCGCTGGTCGCTCGAGCATCCGGAACGGTTCTGGACCTCGGTCTGGGATTTCTGCGACGTGATCGCGGAGACCCGGGGCGAGGTCGTGCTCGAGCATGGCGACCGGATGCCCGGGGCGCGCTGGTTCCCGCAGGCCCGCCTGAACTATGCCGAGAACCTGCTGCGCCGGGCCGACGATGCGACCGCCATCGTCTTCCGCGGCGAGGGGAAGGTGCGCAGTTCGGTCACCTATGCAGAACTTCACCATGAGGTCTCGCGCATGCAGCAGGCGCTGCGCGACGCCGGCGTGGGCGTCGGCGACCGGGTGGCCGGCTACGTGCCGAACATCCCCGGCGCGATCATCGCGATGCTGGCCACCGCCAGCCTCGGCGCGACCTGGTCGTCATGCTCCCCGGACTTCGGCGTGCAGGGCGTGCTCGACCGTTTCGGGCAGATCGAACCCAAGGTGCTGGTCGCCGCCGACGGCTATTTCTACGGCGGCAAGACGCTCGACGTGATGCCGCGCGTGGCCGAGGTGGTGGCGCGCCTGCCCTCGGTGCAGCGCACCGT
>JAIENF010000210.1 GCA_019751575.1 Burkholderiales bacterium | reverse complement strand
TCACCTTCGCGTTCGCACTGCGCAGGCGCCGGATCAGCGCGCCGACGAGCAGGCTCTGGAAGTGCTCCTTGCACTCCTCCGATGCGAGCTCGTAGGCAGCGAGGTTGACCTCGAGGAAGGTGACATCGCCCACCGCGACCACGGTGGCGCTGCGCACCGCCTGCGCCGGCGACAGGAAGGCGATCTCGCCGAGCACTTCCCCCGGGCCCAGCCGCGCCAGCAGCCGGTGGTCGAGCGACACCTCGACCTCGCCATCGATCAGCACCCCGAAGGTTCGGCTGTCGTTGCCCTCTTCCATCAGCGGAACGCCGTCGCCGACCTTGCGCCAGCTGGTGATGCGCAGGACTTCCCACAGTTCGACCCGCTCGAACTGCGCAAACACCGGCAGCGAGCGCAGCAGCTCGAAGCGGTTGTTCAGCTTCTCGGCTTCCTCGTCCTTCAGCTGGTAGCGCGCAGACGCGAGGTCCTTGCCGAAGTCGGCACCGGTCCGGTAGCGCGAATAGAGGTCCTTCTCCAGCGCCCGCTTGACGATCGGATCGAGCTCGGGCGGGATCGCCGGGTTGAGCGCGCTGACCGAGGGCGCATCCGAATTGATGATCTTGTAGATCAGCTCCGGGTAGTGCTTCGCCCGGAAAGGCACCCGGCCGGTGAGCATCATGAACAGCACGATGCCCAGCGAATACAGGTCGGTCTGCTGGTTCAGCGCATAGCCCTTGACCTGCTCGGGCGACATGTAGGCCGGCGATCCGACGCCCGTCACGAACGTCGAGTCGTGTTCGGTCTGCTTCTGCACGTTCAGCGCAAGCCCGAAATCCATGATCTTCGGGTTGTCGTCCAGGCCGACCATGATGTTCGCCGGCTTGATGTCGCGGTGTACCACGCCCTGGCGGTAGGCATAGTCGAGCGCGAGGCAGCACTTGAAGATGATCCCGACCACCCTCGGCAACGGCAGCAGCTTGTCGAATGCACAGTACTCGGCCAGCGTCGTGCCCTCGACGTACTCCATCGCCATCAACGCGGTGTTGTCGTCGACGACCGTGTCGTACACCTTGACGATGTTCGGATGGTCGAGGCGGCCGGCGACCGCGCCTTCGGTCTGGAACAGCTTGCGCAGCCGGCGGTGCTGCTTGACCCTGGCCTCGCCCTCTTCGAGGTCTCCGCCGAACTTGATCACCTTCAGGGCGATCTGGCGGTCGTGCCGTGGATCGCGCGCGAGATATACGGTCGCGGTTGCGCCGCGCCCCAGCGGGCGAATGATCTCGAACCGGCCGATCCTTGCTGATTTCTTTGGGACTTTGGACACTATTGCCCCGCGGACTCCCTGTCCATCGGGTGATTATGCGCTCCTTTGCGCGGGCGAGAAACGATCCGCGGTCGCGACGGGGGGTTGAATTCCGCCCGCCAGTCCCCACTCACCCCGGAGCGGGTCGGATCCGACCCTGGGCGGACCTGCCCAGCCGCCGCCCGAAAACGCCAAGGAGAGCCAGACCGATGTCGCAACACGATCCATCCCGGACCGGCCAGCCGGATACCCCCGAGGGCCCGGCGGGCAGCGCCGCCGGCACGCCTGCCGACGGGCCGGCAGACGCCGCCGGCCTCGCAGAGGCCTTGCAGAAGGCGGAGGCGCAGGCGCAGGAACACCAAGAGAACTGGCTGCGCGCCCGCGCCGAGGCGGACAACATCCGCAAGCGGGCCCAGGCGGACGTCGCCAGCGCCCACAAGTATGCGATCGACAACTTTGCCGGCGAACTGCTGCCGGTGTACGACGCACTGGATGCCGCCCTGGCGACCGGCAACGCCACGGCGGAATCCCTGCGCGACGGGGTCGAACTGACCCGCAAGCAGTTGAAGGGCGCGTTCGAGAAGTTCGGCCTGACCGTGCTCGACCCGGTCGGCGAGAAATTCGACCCGCACCACCACCAGGCGATGACCGCGATCGAGTCGGATGCGCCGCCACAGTCGGTGCTGCAGGTCTTCCAGAAGGGCTTCAAGCTGCACGACCGGGTGATCCGACCGGCGCTGGTCGCAGTGGCCAAGGCCCGCGAGGGCAAGGCCGGCACGGCTCCTGCTTGAAAAGCGCGCCCCCGATCCCAAGCTTCTCCGCAACAGCAGCACGCTGAGCCGGAACCCCGGCCGGCCTGCCACACGCTTCCACACATCAGGCTTCCACGAATTCCCGAGAGGAACAGAACATGGGCAAGATCATCGGCATCGACCTGGGCACGACGAATTCATGCGTGTCGATCATCGAGAACGGACAACCGAAGGTGATCGAGAACGCCGAAGGCGCGCGCACCACGCCGTCGATCATCGGCTATGCCGACGACGGCGAGATCCTGGTCGGCGCGCCCGCCAAGCGGCAGGCTGTCACCAACCCCAAGAACACCCTGTACGCGGTGAAGCGGCTGATCGGCCGGCGCTTCGAAGAGAAGGAAGTGCAGAAGGACATCGACCTGATGCCCTACACGATCGCCAAGGCCGACAACGGCGACGCCTGGGTCGAGGTGCGCGGGCGCAAGATCGCGCCGCCGGAAGTCTCGGCGCAGGTGCTGATGAAGATGAAGAAGACCGCCGAGGACTACCTGGGCGAGCCGGTCACCGAGGCAGTGATCACCGTGCCGGCCTACTTCAACGACTCCCAGCGCCAGGCAACCAAGGACGCCGGCCGCATCGCCGGCCTCGAGGTGAAGCGGATCATCAACGAGCCGACCGCGGCCGCGCTCGCGTTCGGGCTGGACAAGAAGAAGGGCGACCGCAAGATCGCGGTGTACGACCTCGGCGGCGGCACCTTCGACGTCTCGATCATCGAGATCGCGGAAGTCGAGGGCGAGCACCAGTTCGAGGTGCTGTCGACCAACGGCGACACCTTCCTCGGCGGCGAAGACTTCGACCAGCGCCTGATCGAATACCTGGTCGATGAGTTCAAGAAGGACTCCGGCATCGACCTCAAGAAGGACATCCTCGCGCTGCAGCGGCTGAAGGACGCGGCCGAGAAGGCGAAGATCGAGCTGTCGAGCGCGCAGCAGACCGAGGTCAACCTGCCCTACATCACCGCGGACGCCAGCGGGCCGAAGCACATGGCGGTGAAGATCACCCGCGCCAAGTTCGAGAGCCTGGTCGACGACCTGATCCAGAAGACGATCGAGCCGTGCCGCATCGCGATCAAGGATGCCGGCGTCAAGATCTCCGACATCGAGGACGTCATCCTCGTCGGCGGCCAGACCCGGATGCCCAAGGTCCAGGACGTGGTGAAGGAAGTGTTCGGCCGCGAGCCGCGCCGTGACGTCAACCCGGACGAGGCCGTCGCGGTGGGTGCGGCGATCCAGGGCGGCGTGCTGCAGGGCGACGTCAAGGACGTGCTGCTGCTCGACGTGACGCCGCTGTCGCTGGGCATCGAGACGCTGGGCGGCGTGATGACCAAGCTGATCCAGAAGAACACGACCATCCCGACCAAGGCCTCGCAGGTGTTCTCGACCGCGGACGACAACCAGTCAGCGGTCACCATCCACGTGCTGCAGGGCGAGCGCGAGATGTCCGCCGGCAACAAGAGCCTCGGCCAGTTCAACCTGACCGACATCCCGCCGTCGCCGCGCGGCATGCCGCAGATCGAGGTCACCTTCGACATCGACGCCAACGGCATCCTTCACGTGTCTGCGAAGGACAAGGCCACCGGCAAGGAGAACAAGATCAAGATCCAGGCGAGCTCCGGGCTCACCGAGGACGAGATCCAGCGCATGGTCAAGGATGCGGAAGCCAACGCCGAGGAAGACAAGAAGATCCTCGAGCTGGTGACCACGCGCAACCAGGCCGACGGCATGCTGCACACGGTGAAGAAGTCCCTCGCCGAGCATGGTGCCTCGCTCGATGCAGCCGAGAAGGAGAAGATCGAAGCCGCGGTGAAGGACGCCGAGGAAGCGATCAAGGGCAGCGACAAGGAGAAGATCGAGGCAGCCACCCAGGCGCTCGCGATGGCCTCGCAGAAACTCGGCGAGAAGATGTACGCGCAGGAACAGGGCAAGCCCGAAGGCGGTGCCGGCGCCGGGGCGGCGGGCGCGACCGGTGCACCCGGCAAGGACGACGGCAATGTCGTCGATGCCGAATTCGAGGAAGTGAAGGAAGCCAAGAAGTAGGCTTCCCGGCATCCCAGGACGAAGGCGGCTGAGCGATCAGCCGCCTTTCGCTCGTGCGCAACCCGAACCCTGCCCCGGCAGCAGTCGAAGAGAAAGACCGATGGCCAAGCGTGACTACTACGAAG
>JAIENF010000588.1 GCA_019751575.1 Burkholderiales bacterium | reverse complement strand
GCGGGGCGGCGATGGTCGCCGTGGACCACCTCGAAGCGGCGGCCGCTGCCGTCGCGGATCAGCAGGGCGGTTCCGCCGGCCGGACCCGGGGCAGGCGCGGCAGGCTGTTCGACGACACCCCCGGCCTGCACCGCCGCCGCGGCGATCGCCGGCAGCATGGCCGCGTCGCGTGCGCGCAGCGTGACCTTCAGCAACTGCGGAACCCCGGGCGCCTCGCGCAGCGCCAGCACATGGTGGTCGCTGCCGCTGCCCCGCAGGTACAGCACGCCACCCGCCTCGGCGGCCGGCTCGAGCTTCCACACCTGCGTATAGAACGCGCGCGCCGCAGCCAGGTCGGGCACGGTGAACGCGACACTGCGCAGGGCGCAGATCCATGGAGATTTCATCGGGGATTCCTGGGCGGGGCACGAGGACGGCGTGCGCGATGTTCGAGTGCACGGCGGGCATCGCCGTGTCGCGTGATCGATGGTCGCGGCCTCCTCAAGCCGCACCTGAGACAGCCGGCGGCCGCGAGGCGGCGCTTTCCGGGTGTCGACGACCTCGTATAGCTTCTCGGGGCCGCCATGACAAGCCCCTGGCGATCTGCGCCGGACGCTTTGCCGCCGACGCCGTGCCGCCGCTTGTCACCCCGCTGTCGCGCACTTGACGCATCGTCCCCCACGTTCCTACACTGCGCTTCACCCAGTGTGATCACCAGACCCTGCGACAGACGGGGCCACGATCCGGAGGAGAATCCCGATGTCCAAGCGCAGTCCGCACCGCGGTCAGTTGCGCCGCGCGCGCACGCTGTCCATGCTTTCTGCAGCACTTGTGCTGCCTGCCGTGCTCGGTGCCGTGCAACCCGCCGCGGCCCAGTCCCAGGACTTCCCCGCCAAGCCGATCCGCCTGATCGAGGGCTTCGGTGCCGGCGGTGTCGTCGACCTCGTGGCGCGGCTGCTCATGCCGAAGCTGTCGGCGGCGCTCGGCCAGCCGATCATCCTCGAGAACCGTGTCGGCGCAGCCGGTGTCATCGCCAGCAGCGCCGTCTCCAAGGCGCCCCCCGATGGCCACACCTGGCTGATCACCACCGGCTCGCATACGTCCAACACGGCGTTCAATGCGGCCAACGTGCCCTACGATCCGATCAAGGACTTCACGCCGGTCACGCAGATCGCGCGTACCTACGGCATGGTGCACCTGGTGCATCCGTCGATCCCCGCGCGCAACGTGAAGGAGTTCGTCGCGATCGCGCGCAAGCATCCCGGCAAGCTTACCTACGGCGCCGCGGGCATCGGCAACATCCTGTTCATCGGCGCCGAGATGCTGAAGGCGGTGACCGGCACCGACATCCGCTACGTGCAGTACAAGGGCGCGGCACAGGCCACCAACGACCTGATGGGTGGCCATATCGACACCCTGTTCCTGACCACGCCGGTGGCGATGCCGCTGATCAAGGGCGGCAAGGCGCGGCCGCTCGCGATCACCGGGCCGATCCGCTGGAAGGGACTGCCCGACGTGCCGACGATGCGCGAGTCGGGCTTCCCCGACTTCGACCTGATCGGCTGGTTCGGGCTCTGGCTGCCGCCCAACACGCGCCCGGAGATCGTCGCCCGCCTGCATGCCGAGGTGGAGCGTGCGGTCGCCGAGCCGGACATCCGCGCCCGGTTCGAGGAACTCGGCCTGCTGCCCGGCGGCATGCGTACCGACGAGTTCGCGCGCTACATCGCGCAGGACCTCGCCCAGATGCGCGAACTGGCGGCGCGCATCGCGAAGGCGGGTGGCCTCAAGCAGGAATGAGCCCAGACATGAGCACGACCCCGATCTCCGAAGACCTCTATCGAAACGCCTGCCGCAGCGAGGTGCGCGACGGCATGCAGATCGACTGGGACGTGCCGATCCGGATGGACGATGGCGTGGTGCTGCGCGCCGACGTGTTCCGTCCGGTCGGCGGCGGCCGCCATCCGGTGATCCTGTCCAGTGGTCCGTATGCCAAGGGCCTGGATTTCCAGGAAGGGTATCCGAGCCACTGGGCACGGCTGGTCAAGGCGGCACCCGAGATCCTCGAGGGTTCGACGAACAAGTACCAGAACTGGGAACTGGTCGACCCCGAGAAGTGGGTGCCCGATGGATACGCGTGCGTGCGCGTCGACTCGCGCGGCGCGGGCCGTTCGCCCGGCGTGATCGACTGCTGGTCGCCGCGCGAGACGCTCGACATGAAGCTGTGCATCGAGTGGGCGGGCGAGCAGCCGTGGAGCAGCGGCAAGGTCGGGCTCAACGGCATCTCGTACTACGCGATGAACCAGTGGCAGGTGGGGGCGCTGCGCCCGAAGCATCTCGCCGCGATGTGCCTTTGGGAGGGTTCGTCCGACTACTACAGGGAACTCGCCCGACACGGCGGCATCCTGTGCGGCTTCCTCGATGGCTGGTACCGGCGGCAGGTGAAGTCGGTGCAGCACGGCGTGGGCTCGCGCGGGCCGAAGAGCAAGGTGACCGGCGAGCCGGTCGCGGGGCCGCTCGAACTGAGCGATGCCGAACTTGCCGCCAACCGCGCCGACCTCGGCGGCGAGGCGCTCGCGCGGCCGCTGATCGACGACTACTACCGCGCGCGCATGCCGCGCTTCGAGGACATCGAGGTGCCGCTGGTGTCGTGCTCGAACTGGGGTGGCATGGGCCTGCACCCGCGCGGCAACTTCGAGGGTTACCTGCGCGCGGGTTCGAGCCAGAAGTGGCTCGAGATCCACGGCGACACGCATTTCACCCACTTCTACACGAGCTATGGCATCGGCGTGCAGAAGCGCTTCTTCGGCCACTTCCTCAAGGGGGAGGACACCGGCTGGGACAGGCAGCCGCGCGTGTCGGTCAACGTACGCCATCCGGGCGAGCGCTTCGAGTTGCGCGCCGAGCAGGAATGGCCGCTCGCCGGCACCCGCTTCACGCCGTTCTACCTCGACCCGGCCAGCCGCGGGCTGACCACCACGCGTCCGGATGCAAGCACCGCCATCGACTATGAAGCGATGGGCGAGGGGCTCACCTTCAGCACGCCGCCGCTCGAGGCGCCGCTCGAGATCACCGGGCCGGTGGCGGCGAAGCTGTGGCTGTCCTCGCGCACCCGCGATGCGGACGTGTTCTTCGTGGTGCGCGTGTTCGACCTGCAGGGCAAGGAAGTCACCTTCATCGGCGCCAACGATCCGCGCGTGCCGGTGGCCATCGGCTGGCTGCGCGCCTCGCAGCGCAAGCTGGACCCGGGCGAGAGCCGGCCGTGGCGGCCGTGGCATACGCATGACGAGGCGTGGCCGCTGCAGCCGGGCGTGCCGGTTGAACTGGACGTCGAGGTCTGGCCGACCTCGATCGTGGTGCCGGTGGGCTATCGGCTGGCGGTGACCGTGCTCGGGCGCGACTACGAAGTGGATGGCACCGATGCCTCGCCGCCGAACGCGCCGTATCCGATGAAGGGCGTGGGGCCGTTCCTGCACGACGACCCGGTCGACCGGCCGCCAGAGGTGTTCGGCGGGGTGAACACGCTGCACTTCGATCGGGAGCGGGCGCCGTACGTGCTGTTGCCGGTGATCGGGGCGCGCTAGGCCGGCGGGCGTTCGCGCTGGCTTCCTTATTGCTTCCGGTGGAGCGGGCGCGGTCCTCTACGCCGCGCGGCTCTCCGTGACGAAAGGGTCCCCCGTGTACGCCAACCTGCATCGCAGCGCCATGCCGGCGCGCCTGTGTCTTGTCGCAGCCGCTGCGACGATGGCCGCCGCCAGTCCAGCATCCGCCCAGTCCTGGCCCGTGTCACCCGTGCGCATGATCGTGCCGTTCACCGTCGGCGGTGCATCCGATACCGCCGGGCGCATCGTCGGCCAGCAGCTCGGCGAGCGCTGGGGCCAGAAGGTGTTCGTCGAGAACCGGCCCGGCGCCGGCGGCACGATCGGCACCGAGGTCGCGGCGCGGGCGAAGGCGGACGGCTACACGCTGCTGCTCGGGTCCTCGACCGAGCTCGCGGTCAACCCGAACCTGTACGCGAAGCTGAACTACGACACGCTGCGCGACTTCGCGCCGATCGGGCTCATCGCCTCGACGCCGATGGTGTTCGTCGTGCATCCGTCGCTGCCGGCGAAGACGGTGGCGGACCTGGTGAAGCTGGCGAGGGCGCGGCCGGGCGAGCTGATCTATGCCTCGTCGGGCAATGGCGCGAGCACCCACCTGGCCGCCGAGATGTTCAAGCGCGCGGCGCAGGTCG
>JAIENF010000071.1 GCA_019751575.1 Burkholderiales bacterium | reverse complement strand
CGGCTGAACACGGCGATCAACGCGTCCGCGGACGAGCCCGCGGTGCGCGAGGCGCTCGTCGAGGAAGGCGCGGAACTGGTGAAGGGAACGCCGCAGGCGTTCGACGCCTTCCTGCGCGCGCAGGTCGCGCAGTTCGTGGCACTGCGAGGCAAGGTCGACCTACAGCTGCGCTGAAGCGACGGCTGCAAAGCCCGTACCGTAGCGCGGCAACGCATCCCGGAGCCCCCGCAGGACCCGTGAATCCGCCATCTCGCGTGCGACCCGGCACTTCGACGAAGGCCGCTTCATCGAACACCTGGCGCGCCGCCTCACTTGCGTTCTAGCAGCTCCACGCTCACGCCGTCCGGTGCCTCGATGAATGCGATGCGCGTGGTCGGGTTGATGTCGGTCGGCTCCATCGTGAACCGCACGCCGTGTGCGCGCAGTTCATCGCACAGGCCGTTGAAGTCGCCCTGCACCCGCATGCCAAAGTGGTCGATGCCCCAGTTCAGCCCTGGCTTGCCGGTGGCTGCTTCGCCGGGACGCTGTCCACGGACGATCACCATCGCGCCGCCGCCGAAGGCGATGTACACCTGCGGCGCACCGGCCATCTCGATGCTGCGCACGATCGAGCCACCGAGGCGGTCGACATACCATTGCGCGGTGGCGATCGGGTCCGGGCTGATCAGGTGGGTGTGGTCGATGGAAAGCGATGCGGTCGGCATGGTGCGTACCTCCGTGGCAGGGGGAAGGCGGTGCCCGGCCGGTCCGTCCGGCGGGCCTCTCGCGCCGGAGCATAGCAGCGACGCACGGCACGTCAGCGGACGTTGACAGCGCCGGCCGGCGCGGCCCAAGCTCCGCCTGCACCTGCCGCGCCGGTCGTGGACCGGCAACCTCCGCTGAAAGTCCCGCCGATGTCGCTCCGCCTCCGCGTTACCCCGTCGTTCCCTGCCATGTCGCGTGATGTCCTGCCCGGGTGTGTGTTCGTGCTCATGCTGCCGCTGTTCCTGGCGCCGCCCGTCGCGGCCCAGGCCTGGCCGGCGCGGCCGATCCGGATGATCGTGCCGGTGGCACCGGGCGGGGGCGCGGACATCACCTCGCGCCTGGTCGCGCAGAAGCTGTCCGAACGCTTCGGGCAGCAGGTGGTCGTCGACAACCGCTCCGGTGCGGGCGGTATCGTCGGCCTCGAGATGCTGGCGCGGGCGACCCCGGACGGCTACACGATCTCGCAGGGCGGCGTGGGTCCGCTCGCGGTGAATCCGAGCCTGTATGCGAAGCTGCCGTACGACCCGCTGAAGGACTTCGCGCCGATCCTGCGCGCGGTGTCTGCGCTCAACGTGCTGGTGGTGCACCCGTCGGTGCCGGTCCATTCGGTGAAGGACCTGATCGCCTTCGCGCGTGCCAATCCGAACAAGCTCAACTACGGCTCGTCCGGCGCCGGGCGTGCCGATCACCTCGCCGGCGAGCTGTTCTCGATGATGGCCGGCGTGCGCATGCAGCATGTGCCGTACAAGGGCGGCGGCCCTGCGATGACCGACCTGGTCGGAGGCAACCTGCAGCTGATCTTCGCGACCGTGTCCACCGCGGCCAGCCACATCAAGAGCGGCAAGATCCGCACCATCGCCAACACCTCGGCGGTTCGCTCCGACCTGTTCCCCGACCTGCCCACGATCGCCGAGTCCGGCCTGCCCGGGTTCGCGATCGACAACTGGTATTCGTTCATCGCACCGGCCGGCACACCGGCATCCATCATCGATACGCTGAATGTCGAGATCGCCCGCGCGCTGGCGCTGCCCGACGTGAAGGAGCGGCTGCACGGGCTGGGCATCGTGCCGTTCACCACCGCGCGGCCGGCGGAGTTCGCGCAGTACCTGCGCGCCGAGATCGCCAAGTACGCGAAGCTGGTGAAGGCGGTCGGCATCACGCCCGAGTAGCCCGATGCCGCGTTTCCTGCATACCGCTGACTGGCAGATCGGCCGTCAGTACAGCCAGTTCCCGATGGAAGACGGCGCGCTGCTGGCCGAGGCACGCCTCGAAGCGGTGGCGACGCTCGCGCGCCTGGCGACCGAGCATGCAGTCGATGCGGTGCTGGTGGCCGGCGACGTGTTCGATGCGCAGGCCGTGTCCGAGCGTACCCTCCGCCGCCTGTTCGCACAGCTCGCCGGCTATGCCGGCCCCTGGCTGATGATTCCCGGCAACCACGATGCGGCGCTGGCCGAGAGCGTCTGGACCTGTGCCCAGCGCATCGGCGCGGTCCCGTCGAACGTGCATCTCGCGCTCGCTCCGTGCGTGCTCGACTTCGCCTCGCGGGGCTTCATGGCCCTGGCCGCACCGCTGACCCAGCGCCACACCTACAACGACCTGACCGAGTGGTTCGACTCGGCGCCGACGACGGACGGACTGCTGCGCATCGGCCTCGCGCACGGCTGCGTGCAGGGCCTGCTCGCCGAGAGCATCGATTCGGCGAACCCGATCGGCGCCGATCGCGCAAGGCTTGCCCGGCTCGACTACCTGGCGCTCGGCGACTGGCACGGCTGCCGGCAGGTCGATGAACGCACCTGGTACAGCGGCACGCCGGAAGCGGACCGCTTCCGCGACAACGATCCCGGCTTCGCGCTGCTGGTCGACATCGAGGCCCCGGGCGCGCTGCCGGTGGTGACCCGGATCGAGACCGGGCGCTTCCGCTGGCGCGCACTCGAGGCGACGCTGTCGGTGGCGAGCGACGTCGACCGGCTGGCTGGCGAACTTGCCGGCGTGCAATCGTCCGACGTCGTGTCGTTGCGGGTGGCCGGGCAGGTGGACCTGCAGGCGCTGGTGCGGCTGCGCGCGGCGATCGACCTCGCCCACGCCAGCGTCCGCCACCTGCAGGCCGACCTCTCGTTGCTGCGGCTGATGCCGACCGCCGCGGACATCGCCACGCTCGATGCCGACGGCTACCTCGGCGACGTGATCGCGGAGTTGCGCGACGCACAGTCCGACGGTACCCGGCCGGAAGCGGCAGGCGTGGCGGCTGAGGCGCTCAACCTGCTCGCCACCCTGCTGCTCGAAGGTCGCGGCCAGGCGCCGGCACCATGAGGCTGCAGCGGCTGAAGGTCGAGCAGCTGCGCCAGTTCCGGAAGCCGTTCGAGATCGACGGCATCGAGCCGGGCTTGAACCTGTTCGTCGGTCCGAACGAAGCCGGCAAGAGCACGCTGGTGCGGGCGATCCGCGCCGCGTTCTTCGAGCGGCATCGGTCGACGACCGTGGAGGATCTACGGCCCTGGGGTGAATCTACCGCTGCGCCGACGGTGGAGCTCGACTTCCTGGTGGGCGACACCGCGTTTCGGTTGCGCAAGTCGTTCCTTCAGCGCAAGCGCTGCGAACTGCGGTACGGCACGCAGAGCCTGGACGGCGAGGACGCGGAAAGGCACCTCGCCGCGCTGCTTGGCTTTGCCTTCGCCGAAAGGGGCGCGAGCCGGCCCGAGCTCTGGGGCATCCCCGGGCTGCTGTGGATCGAGCAGGGGCAGGCGCAGGAAATCAAGGAGCCGGTCAGGCATGCCGCAGACCACTTGCGCCAGGCGCTGGAGTCCTCGGTGGGCGAAGTCGCCAGCACCCAGGGCGACACACTGATCGCCAGGATACGCAGCGAACGCGACCTGCTGCTCACCCCGGAAACGCGCAAGCCCACTGCCGAGCTGAAGAAGGCGATCGATGCGCGCGACGAGGCACAGGCGCGGCTGGCCGATATCGACGTACGCATCGAGGCGTGGCGGCAGCAGGTCGACCGGTTCGCGACGCTGAAGGCCGAGCACGCAGCCGAGGCCGTCGCGAAGCCGTGGGAATCGCTGCAGGCGCAGCAGCAGCAGGCTGAACAGGCGCTGGCCGCGAGCGAAGCCCTCGTGCGACAGCGCGAAGCCGACACGGTTTCGCTGCGCCAGGCCGAAGACCGCGTGCGGCTGTTCGAGCAACAGCTGGCGGCGTTCGAGGAAGAGCGGCAGGCACTCGCCCTGCGCGAAGCGGGCCTGGCCGATGCCGTGCAGCGGCTCGATGCGGCTTCGGCGATCGAGGCGCGCCGCGCTTCGGAGCAGGCGTCGGCAGACACTGCCCATGCTGCGGCGGCCGCCGATCTCGACCGTGCGCGGCAGCGCGACCTGCAGGACGAGCTTGCGCTGCGCCGGGACGAATCCGACGCGCGCATCCAGGAACTCGATGCACTGTTGCAACGCTGTGCCTCGGAG
>JAIENF010000359.1 GCA_019751575.1 Burkholderiales bacterium | reverse complement strand
CCCGAGGTGAGCCAGGTGTAGACGGTGCCGTTGAAGGTATTGCCTTCCAACACGTCCAGGAACACGTACACCGAGGCAGCCAGCGATACCGCCACCCCGGCGATCGTGACCCCGTGCGCCCCGGCGCGCCCGACCTGGCGGCCGAACAGCCCGGCGACCAGCGCGCCGAACAGCGGGGCAAGGGGAACCAGCAGGTAGACCGTCTGCATCGTCATCGCTGCGCCCTCACCCTTTCAGCGTGTCGAGGTCGTCGACATGGATGGTGCGCAGGTTGCGGAACAGCGCGACCAGGATGGCCAGGCCGATCGCCGATTCGGCCGCGGCGACGGTCAGGATGAAGAAGACGAAGACCTGGCCTGCGATGTCCTGCAGGAAATAGCTGAAGGCGATGAAGTTGAGGTTCACCGCGAGCAGGTTCAGCTCGATCGACATCAGCAGGATGATCACGTTCTTCCGGTTCAGGAAGATGCCGAGCACGCTGATCGCAAACAGGATCGCGCCAAGAATCAGGTAGTACGACAGCGGCACCAACGGCTTGGCTCCTTCTATTCTTGCTTCTTCCTGGTGTCGGTCCCGCGCCGCCCCCTCGGGCGACACGGGTCATTTGGGCTGTTGCGGCGGCGGCTGTTGCGGCAGTTCGGGTTCCGGCGGGGGCGCGGACACGCCCTTCTTCTCGGAAGGCATCGACACCAGGCGGACGCGGCCCTCGCGGGTCGCGGCAACCTGCACCGACGCATCGATGTTGCGGGTGTTCTTGCGCGTGCGCAGGGTGAGCGCGATGGCGGCGACGATCGCGACCAGGAGGATCACCGCGGCGAGTTCGAACGGATACAGGTACTCGGTGTAGAGCACCATCCCGATCGCCCGCGTATTGCTGTAGCCCTCGGCCACTTCCGGCGGCGGCGGGCGCATCGACAGGCCGAAATAGGGCCCCATCAGCGTCGCACCCATGATCGCCAGCAGCAGCACGGCCACCGGCAGCGCGATCGGCAGGATGTTCCAGAAGCCCTCGCGCAGCCGGTCGATGTTGATGTCCAGCATCATGATCACGAACAGGAACAGCACCATCACCGCGCCGACATAGACGAGGATCAGGGTGATCGCGAGGAACTCGGCATGCAGCAGCAGCCACAGGCCGGCCGCCGCGACGAACGAGAGCACCAGGAACAGCGCGGCATGCACCGGATTGCGCGCGGTGATCACGCGCAGGGCGGACAGGACCAGCACCGCGCCGAGCACGAAGAAAACGATTTCCTGGAAGCTCATCGCGAAGCCCCCGGCGCGGGCGCAGCAGTCGGCGCCGGGACCTGCGTCCGCGGGCGGTTCAGGCACGCCGGCAGGGTGCCGGCTCGCATGTCAGCGGTAGTTCGCATCGGCCATCCTGTCGCGGGCGATCTGGTCTTCACAGCGGTCGCCGATCGCCAGCAGCATTTCCTTGGTGTAGACGAGGTCTCTGCGCCGCTCGCCGTGGTACTCGAGCGTGCGCGTCTCGACGATCGAGTCGACCGGGCAGGACTCCTCGCACAGGCCGCAGAAGATGCACTTGGTGAGGTCGATGTCGTAGCGGGTCGTGCGCCGGGTGCCGTCATCGCGCACCTCGGACTCGATGGTGATCGCCATCGCCGGGCAGACCGCCTCGCACAGCTTGCAGGCGATGCAGCGTTCCTCGCCGTTCGGATAGCGCCGCAGCGCATGCAGGCCGCGGAAGCGCGGACTCTGCGGGGTCTTTTCCTCCGGATACTGAACGGTGATCTTGCGCGCGAACAGGTTGCGCCCGGTCAGCATCATCCCGCGCAGCAGTTCGAGCAGCAGGAACGACTTGAAGAAACGCTGTATGCCGTTGATCATGGGGTGTCTCCGCGGGTCGCCATGGCCTCAGAACCACCAGCTGAAGGGAGGCCAGCTGCGAACGGGTTCCATCAGGGCCACGCCGACCACCATGATCCAGACCAGCGTCAGCGGGATGAACACCTTCCAGCCCAGGCGCATGATCTGGTCGTAGCGGTAGCGCGGGAAGGTCGCCCGCAACCACAGGAAGCAGAAAAGCATGAATGCGATCTTGATGAACAGCCAGTGCGCGCCGGGCCCGAACAGCAGGCCGACCACCGGGATCGCGGCGAGCGAATCGACCTGCACCGGCGGCAGCCAGCCGCCGAGGAACATCAGCGCGGCCAGCGCCGAGATCAGGATCATGTTCGCGTATTCGGCCAGGAAGAACACGGCGAACGCGGTGCCCGAATACTCCACATGGAAGCCGGCGACGATCTCGGACTCGCCCTCGGCGACGTCGAACGGGGCACGGTTGGTCTCGGCGACGCCGGCGATGAAGTAGACGAGGAACAGCGGGAACAGCGGCAGCAGGTTCCAGCTCCAGAAGCCGCCGCCCGTCTGTGCACGCACGATCTCGCCCAGGTTCAGGCTGCCCGACACCATCAGCACGCCGACCAGCGCGAAGCCCATCGCGATCTCGTAGGACACGATCTGCGCGGCCGAGCGCATCGCACCCAGGAATGCGTACTTCGAATTGGATGCCCAGCCGGCGACGATCACGCCATAGACGCCCATCGAGGTCAGCGCCAGCACGTAGAGCAGGCTGGCGTCGATGTCCGCCAGCACCATCTCGGGGCCGAAGGGCAGTACCGCCCACGCCGCCAGGGCCGGCATGATCGACAGCGTCGGCGCGATCAGGAACAGGAACCGGTTGGAACCGGTGGGGACGATGATCTCCTTGAAGATCAGCTTGAACACGTCGGCGAACGGCTGCGCCAGGCCGGCCGTCCAGCCCATGCCGAACGCCATCACCCGGTTCGGGCCGATGCGCAGCTGCATGTAGCCGATCACCTTGCGCTCGGCGAGCGTGAGGAAGGCGACGCAGATGGTGATCGGCAGCACGATCGCCAGGATCTTGACCAGGGTCCAGACCACGGGCCAGGCGGGGCCGAGCAGGTTTTCGAAGAATTCCATCGCGGCCGCCTCAGTTCACGGTCTCGGCGGGGACGGCCGTGGCCGGCGCCGGGACGCGTTCGATCGAGAGGGCGGCAGGACCGGAGGCCGCGCCGAGCGGGAACGTCGAGGCATGTCCCGCCGGCAGCAGCAGGCAGCCCGCCGGCAGCCGGGGGTCGAGCGATGCCGGGAACAGCACGCTCGCGGCACCGTTGCCGATGCGCACCGAATCGCCGGGCTGCAGGCCCGCGCGCTGCCAGAGGTCGCCGGCCAGCGCCGCCTCGACCGGTGCCGCGTCGTGCGACTTCTGCAGCGGCGGCGAACGGCGCGCGAGTGCGTCTGCATCATGGATGCGCACCGGCGACACCCGTTCGATGCCTGCCTGCGCGGGAGCCACGGCATCCACCGCAACGGAGGACGCAAGGCCGTTGGCGCAGCCGGCGGCCGGCAGCGCGTCAAGCTTCATCCCGGCACGTACCGCCTCGGACGAATCCTGGTCGAAGCCGGGCAGGTCGAGCAGGTTGCCGAGCACGCGCAGCACCTTCCATGCGGGACGGGTGTCGCCCAGCGGCCGCACGACGCCGGCGAAGGCCTGTGCCCTGCCCTCGGTGTTGACGAAGGTGCCGGCGGTTTCGGTGAACGGCGCGATCGGCAGGATCACTTCCGCATAGTCGAGCGCCCGGTGCTCGAACGGCGACAGCGCGACCACGAACTCGGCCGCCTTCATCGCGGCCAGTGCAGCCGCACCGTCCGCGCAGTCCAGTTCGGGCTCGGTGCCGAGCAGCAGGTAGGCCTTGCGCGGCGCGGCGATCATCGCCCGCGCGTCGAGGCCGCCCGCGCCGGGCAGTGCACCGGCCAGCACCGCACCGACGCTGTTGGCACCCGCGCCGAGGTGGCCGAAGCGGGCGCCGGTGGCCGTGGCCAGTGCCTGGGCCAGCACTTCGAGTTCGGCGAACCGGGGGTGCTGGGCTGCGAGGTTGCCGAGCCAGACGATGCCCCGCTCGGCGCGCGCGAGGTCTTCGCCCACCGCCCTCGCCGCGTCGGACACGGGCAGCGGATCGAGCACGGCGGCCAGCGCGGCCGGCAGCGCCACGCCTTTCGCGGCAGCGGCGGCCTTCACGACCTGGGCCAGGGCGGACACCATTGCCGACGGCGCCACCACGGTCTCGCTCGCCAGCGGCATCATCGGATCCTGGGCCAGCGGGTTGATCAGGTGCAC
>JAIENF010000732.1 GCA_019751575.1 Burkholderiales bacterium | reverse complement strand
ATGAGGCATTAGCCGCAGGTTAGCCCGGCTCGCTCATCGCGGGAAACCGGACTTCGACGCGCAACCCCCCGATCGGCGCATCCCCGAGCAGTATCGTCGCGCCATGCCGTTCGGCGATCGCGCGCACGATGGCCAGGCCGAGGCCGCTCCCGGTCGTCTCGCCCGGATGGCGCCGGTAGAACCGGTCGAACACCCGCTCCCGCTCATCCGTCGGGATGCCCGAGCCATCATCGTCGACCGTGAGCAGCGCACCCCCTGGCGTCGCCTGCACGCGCACCACGACATGCCCATCGGCCCGGCCGTAGCGCACGGCGTTGTCGACCAGGTTGCGCACCAGCGCAGACAATGCCTGAGGGTCGGGCGATCGGGTGAGCACGGGGTCGCCTGCATCGGCAGCCGCCGCCTGTTCAGGACCGCGTTCCAGCGACAGCTCGATGCCGCGCTCCGCAGCCAGGGCCACGGTATCCACGATCGCGCCCCGCACCGCTTCGACCAGGTCCACCATGGCAGGCGCGGGCAGCATCGCCGGATCGCCGGCGGTGGAGGCATCCCGGGGCTCGCTGCGCGCGAGCGTGAGCAGCTGCTCGACCAGGTGGCGCGCCCGTTCGATCCCCGCGGCCAGACGGTCGGTGGCCTCTCGCTGCGCGTCCGGTTCGGTCGACCGGCGCAGCACCTCGAGCTGCAGCTTGAGGGCGGTCAGCGGCGACCGCAGTTCATGGGCGGCATCGGCGACGAAGGCCTGCTGCTTGTCGAATGCGCCACGCAACCTGCGCAGCAGCGCGTTGAGCGACCACACCAGCGGCTCGATCTCGGTCGGCAGGCCACGCGCATCCAGCGGCGACAGCGCCTGCGCCTGCAATCCCTTCACCTCGTTGGCGACGCGCCGAAGCGGCCCGAGGGAGAAGCCCACCAGCCACCAAACGGCCAGCGCCAGCAGGGGGGCCAGGGCGAGCAGCGGCATCACGCTGCGCAGCGCGGCCTCTGCCGCGAGGTGCCGCCGCACGGCCATCGGCTGGGCGACGCGGATCACGCGGTTGCCGAAGCCCAGGCTGAACATGCGCCACTGGTCGCCCGCGATCTGCACGGTCGAGAACCCGAGCGAGACGGTGCTCGGCATCCCCGGCACGTAGCGCGAGTGGTACACCGCCTGGCCGTCGCTGTTCCACACGTTGACCACGAAGTCCGTCGGCTCGGGCGGGGGCAGCGCCTGCTCGACCGGGGTGCCCACGCTCTGGTCGCGCAGCGACAGCGCCATCTGCTTCAGCTGGTAGTCGAACAGCGTCTCGGTCTCGCGCAGCACGCCGAAGTAGGTCACCGCCCCGAGGATCAGTGCGGTCAGCGTGACCGCCGCGAACGAAGACCAGAGTACGCGCGCCTGGATCGAATGCATGGCAACCGCCCGGTCAGCGCCCGGCGCGCGGCTTGCCGACGTAGTACCCGACGCCGCGCACGGTATGGATGAAGTCGTCGCCAAGCTTGCGCCGGAGCTGGTGCACGTACACCGAGATCGCGTTGCTCTCGATCTCCTCGCCCCAGCCGTACAACCGGTCTTCGAGCTGGGCTCGAGACAGGATCGCGCCCGGTCGCAGCATCATCGCCTCGAGCACCGCGTATTCGCGTGCCGACAGGATGACCTGCTCGCCGCTGACCGCCACGGTGCGAGTGGTCGGGTCGAGCGTGACCAGCCCGACCTCGATCGCAGGCTCGGCGCGGCCCACATGGCGGCGGATCACCGCGCGCATGCGGGCGGTGAGCTCCTCGAGCTCGAAAGGCTTCACCAGGTAATCGTCAGCGCCCGCGTCGAGACCGGCGACGCGGCTGGCGAGGTCGTCGCGCGCGGTGACGATGATCACCGGCGTGGCATCCTTCTGGGTGCGCAACGCGCGCAGGACGTCCAGGCCGGATACCTGGGGCAGCCCCAGGTCGAGCAGGACCAGGTCGAAGCGTTCCGTGGCAAGCGTGCTCTGCGCCGCCCTGCCATCGCGCACCCAGTCGACCGCAAAACCCACGTGCTTCAGCGCGGAGCGCACGCTGTCGCCGATCATGGTGTCGTCTTCTACGAGCAGGATACGCATGGGGCTCCGGGGTCGGTCTCCTGCGGGATGGTCGAGCGGGGCTCGATCCCGCCGCCGGTTCTGTCAGACTTGCGGCGTGGAGCCTATCTGCAGGACCGTTAACGGCCCGTTAGGCTCCCGCAGACGTCATTATCCTCCGGAGGCCGCGCAGATGCTGAAAGTATGGGGTCGCATCACATCGATAAACGTGCAGAAGGTACTGTGGTGCCTTGCCGAGACCGGCACGCCGTACGAGCGCATCGACGCCGGGCTGGAGTTCGGCCGCAATACCGAAGACTGGTTCCGCCGGATGAACCCGAACGGCCTCGTCCCGACCATCGACGACGACGGCTTCGTGCTGTGGGAGTCGAACACGATCGTGCGCTACCTCGCCGAAAAGCACGGCATGGGCACCGTCTGCCCCGCGTCGCCGCAGGCACGGGCCGACGCCGACCGCTGGATGGAATGGCATTCGACCAGCGCCTGGGGCACGTCGCTGCGCATCGCGTTCTTCAACCTCTACCGCGTGGCGCCGGAGAAGCGCGACCAGAAGGCGGTCGATTCGGCGATCGCGCAGAGCATCCAGTACTTCCGGATGCTCGACAGCCACCTGCAGGGCCGCGCCTTCGTCACCGGAGACGCCTTCACCATGGGCGACATTCCGCTGGGCTGCGCGACGCACCGCTTCCTGCACATGGATTTCGAACGCCCGCCGCTGCCGGCGCTCGAGTCCTGGTATGGCCGCCTGAAGGAGCGCAGGGCTACCGCGACCATGTCGTGATGAAGCTGCAGTAATCACGGGGCGGGCCGGTGCGCGCCGGGCCGTTCACCGGCCACGGGGCGGCCTGGCCCGCCCGCATCGGGCGGACGGTGCCGATCAGGCCGCGGCGAGACGCGCGTTGGCCAGCGTCAACCGCTCGAGAAGGATGCGCAGGAAGGCGCGGTTCACCTTGACCTGCAACGCATCGCTCGCGGCGTTGAGGGAAGCAGCCTTGATCTCGATCACCATGGCCGGTGCGATCGCCGTGATCGAGGTGTTCCGCCGCGCGACCGGCGCGCTGAAGTAGAGCATCTCGCCGAAGCAGTCGCCCGGCTTCAGGATGTTCAGCGTGGTGCCCCCCCGCGACACGCGCACCTCGCCCTCGGCGAGGATGAAGAAGCTGTCGCCCTGCTCTCCTTCGCGGATCAGGACGGTGGACGGCGTCGCCCGCCACCATCGGGTGACGCGAAGCGCCTCCCAGATCTCGACCTCGGCGAACTCGTGGAAGAAGCTGAGCGCCTTGATCGCGGCGAACTTCGCGGCGTCGTTCAGGTCGCTCTGCGGCAGCGACATCGAACCGATCACCCTCGACAGGTCGTCGGCGAACTCCTGCCAGGTGGAGTACCGGCGGGTGCGGTCCTTGGCCATCGCGCGCAGGGTGATGTGGTCGAGGTCCGGGGGCAGCCCCTCGCGCGCCTCGGACGGCTTGAGCGGCTCGATGTTGAGGATCTGGTAGACGAGGCTCGCATGGCTGCCGCCGGTGAACGGCAGCTTCCCGGTGAGGAGCTGGTAGAGCACCACGCCGAGCGAGTAGATGTCGGTCTGGTGCGTCAGAGGCTCGTCGCGCACCTGCTCGGGGGACATGTAGGCCGGCGATCCGATGCCGTTGATGTGCGTCTGGTCGGCCGTCATCGAAAGCGCCGAGCCGAAATCGCTCACCTTGAACAGCGTCTCCGCAGTGCCCAGGATGTTCGCCGGCTTGATGTCGCGATGGATCACGCCCCGCTGCTGCGCGAAGAACAGGGCCTGCGCGCACTTGAAGACGATCTCGACCACCTGGTCGACCGGCAGCAAGCGCGCGACGTTGGTGTAGTACTCAAGCGTCCCGCCCGGCACGTACTCCATGACGATGTAGCTGGCCTCATCGTCGTCGACGGCATCGAAGATCGTCGTGATGTACGGATGCGACAACTTGCCGACCAGCGTCGCTTCGTTCAGGTACATGTTGCGGAAGCGGCGCGCCATGCGCGCATCGCCCTTGTCCGTGCGCGTGAACAGCTTGATGGCGACTTCGCGGTTGCCGAACGGATCGGTGCCCAGGAACACGCTGCTGGTCGCACCCCG
>JAIENF010000691.1 GCA_019751575.1 Burkholderiales bacterium | reverse complement strand
CGCTGCAGTTCGCCCAGTGCCCGGCGCGTGCGGGCGAGGTCGAGCCCGATCGCGGCGCTCAGGTGCAGCATCAGGTCGGGCTCGCCGCGAAGCAGCGAATCGAAGCGCACGCGCGGCAGCATCCAGACCCTGACCGCGGTCACCGAGACCACGCTCGCGGAGCGCGGCTCGTCGGTCAGCAGGGACAGCTGGCCGAAGCTCTCGTACGGCACGATGCGGTCGATCGCCGAGCCCGACACGCGGCGCTCGGCGACGCCCTCGCGCATGATGTACAGGCCGTCGCCCTCGCCGCCTGCCTCGAACACGATCGACCCGGCATCGAACCAGCGCTCTTCCAGGACGCCCGCGAGTTTCGCGAGGTCGACCGGGTCGAGGCCCGCGAACATCGGCACCGCGGCCAGCGCCTGGGCAGCGGCGACCGGTTCCTGGCCCTCGCTCACGGACCGCTCACCGGCGTACCGTCCAGGGATGGAAGAATTCGACGCGATCGATCGAATTGACCAGCGCATCCAGGACCAGCCGGCCACGCAGCACGCGCAGCCGGATGCGGGTGCCGGCCACGCCCGCCGCCCACAGCTTTTCGTAGAACTCGCGCGGCGTCGCGACCGGATCGGCGGCGACCGAGATGATCACGTCGCCCTCGCGGATGCCGACCCGCTGGGCCGGCGAACGATCCATCACATGGGCCACGACCACCTTGCTGTCATGCTCGGCCGTGTACACGCCAAGCCATGGCCGCGCCGGCGCCGGACCGCGCCCGTGGGCGATCAGGTCGGGCAGCAGCGGCCGCAGCAGATCGATCGGCACGAACATGTTGCCGGGCAGTGCGCTGCCCTGGTCGAGCGCGTCGCCCACCCAGAGCGAGGCGACACCGACCAGCCGGCCCGCTGCATCGACCAGGGCCGCCCCGCTGTGCTCGGACCGCCCGGGGACGGTGAACAGCGCCTCGGCCAGCATGTATTCCCAGTAGCCGACGAACGGCCGGCGCGACACGACCGTCGCCGCGCTCGCGCCCCCTGCCCCTTCATGGGCGACGAAGAACAGCGGCTGCATCTCGTGCACCGCGGACGAATCGCCGAGCACGAGCGGATGATCGGTGACCCGGCCACTCGCGCGCAGCAGGCCGAATCCGGTTGCATGGTCGAACGCGATCACGCTGGCCGACAGCACCCGGTTGTCGCGGGTGATGACCAGCACGGACTGCGCCTCGATCACCAGGTAGCCGATGGTCAGGATCAACGTCCCCGCCTCGGCATCCTGGCCATGGGCATCCTCGGCGAGGATCGCGAGTCCGGTACCCTCGCGCTCGGTGCCGAGCGTCTGCCCGGTGCGCGCCGATTCGATCGTGCGCACGCTGAGCTTGACCACCGCGTCCTGCACCTCGTCGGGCAGCGCGCGGATCGCCGAAGGATCGTTCACGGCGCGCCAGGCGGCCAGGCCGGCCAGCGCCAGCGGGACACTGCCGGCCGGCTGCGCAGCGGGCGCCCCCGGACGGGACGGCCCGGGCTGGTCGCCCGGACCAGGGGATTTGGATAGGTCCGACACCCCGCTACTTTACCGCTCCGCGGACCGGCATGGGCAGCGCGATCGCACCCATGCGCTGGCACGTCCTGGCCGGAGCGGGCCGGACACGGCCGCCGAGCCACGGGCGCGTGCTAACGTCCGCACACCCGGCGCCGACCAGCGGCACGGGATGCCAACGCCCCTCCCGACGGATATCCCCGCCAGCTTGCCGACTGCCGCCCGCCCCTCCCGCACCGCTGCCGCCCCGAAGGCGGGCCGGCCTTTCGACCGGACGCTGCTCACCGCGCGCGAGCTCGCGCGCCTGAAGCCACTCACCACGCCGGCGCGTATCCAGGACTTCCTGACCGAACGCCTGTCCTGCAACCACGAGCGCTCCGGCGACACCGTGCTGTCGGTCCGATCGGTGCTGCGGGAGAAACATGCCCACTGCATCGAGGCCGCATTCGTCGGCGCCTGCGCCCTGTGGCTGAACGGAGAGCCACCGCTGCTGCTCGACCTGCATGCCGAAGGCCACGACTACGACCATGTCGTCGCCGTGTTCCGCCGCAACGGCTGCTGGGGCGCCCTGTCCAAGAGCAACCATCTCTGGTACCGCTGGCGCGACCCTGTGTACCGCTCGCTGCGCGAACTCGCGATGTCCTACTTCCACGAATACGTGGACGCCGACGGCACCAAGACCCTGCGCAGCGTCTCCTCCCCCCTCGACCTGTCGAAGGTCGACCCCGCGCTCTGGATCACCAACCCGGGCAACTGCTGGGAAATCGTCGACCTGCTCTGCAGGCTGAAGCACACCCGCCTGCTGCCGCCCGGCCAGCGCCGCTGGCTGCGCCCGCGCGACCGCCTCGAACGCACCGGCAACGCCATCGTCGAGTATCCCGAGTGAAATCAGGGTCAGAGACGATTTTCCCCGCCCGGATCCCGCACGCGCCGTGCGCTCTGCGGAAAATCGTCTCTGACCCGGATTGTCGGTCAGGCGCGGGCGACGGTGTTGCGCAGGATGCCGATGCGTTCGAGTTCGCACTCGATGACGTCGCCGGGCCGGCAATAGCCCTTGGCGGGGACCAGCGTCTCTTCACCTTCGCTGGCGCCGATCCACCTGCCCCCCAGCTCTTCATCGGTCGACCATGCGGTACCGCCCGGCGTGCCGGTGATGATCACCATGCCGGGCTGCAGCGTGAGGTTGGTCGAGAAGAAGTGGATCAGCTCGGCGCAGGACCAGATCATGTTGCCGGTCGATGCCGACTGGCGGAGCTCGCCGTTGACGCGGGTGCGAAGGCGCAGCGCCTGGGGATCCGGGATCTCGTCGACGGTGGTGATCCACGGGCCCAGCGGCGCCGCGCTGTCGAACACCTTGCCGCGGCCCAGCTCGTACCAGGTCGATCCGTCCGGCTTGCGCCTGACCTGCCGGTCGCGCGCGGTGACGTCGTTCACGATCGTGTAGCCGAACACATGCTCGAGCGCCCGCTCGACCGGGATATGCCGTCCAGGCCGGCCGATCACCACCGCGAGTTCGGTCTCGCAGTCGAGCTTCCGGGTGAGCCGCTCGTCGTACACGATGTTCGCCTCGGGGCCGACCACGCAGTCGGCGGTCTTCAGGAAGAACTCGGGCTCCTTGCCCGAGATCGGCGCCGCGGCCTTCTCGCGATTGTGGTCATGGTAGTTGCTGCCGCTGCACAGGATGGTCGACGGCCGCAGCGGCGCGGCAAGTCGCACCGTCTTCAATGCACGGATCGCCGCGGCGGGGGCCATCGAAAGCAGCGTGGTCGCCAGGCTGCGCGCCGCTTCGCCCCCGCGGATGAACGACAGGCAGTCGGCGAACCACGCCGCGCCGTCCGCGGGTGCCATGCCCCCCGCGGCGACATGCGCCTCGAGTGCGCGCAGCGCATCCACCATGCCGGCGCCATTGACGAATCCGAGGCGCTCGCGCCCGTCCTCCAGGTAAGTCAGTACTTTCACTTCATCGCCTTCCGGTGACCGGCAGCCGGTTCATTCCAGCTTGCCCATGCGGCGGATCACCTCCGCCAGCCGCTTCGAATCGCGCTGCAGGAACTCGTCGAACTCGGCGCCCTGCAGGTGCATGATCGGCGTCTCCATCGTCGCCATCGCCTTCACGAAGCCGGCGTCGCCGACCGCGTCCCGCACCGAACCCTCGACAGCACGTCACCGGGCAACCCGGCCGGCGCGAACACGCCCGACCAGATGTAGAACTCGGCCTCGAATCCGGACTCGCGCATCGTCGGCAGGTCGGGGAAGGCCTTCAGACGCTGCGCCCCCCATGATCCGAGGAGCCGCACCTTGCCTGCCTTCACATGCGGGCTGGCGACGCCGGGCGCCTGTGCGGTCACCTCGACCTGTCCGCCGAGCAGCGCGGTCATCGCGGGAGCACCGCCGCCGAACGGCACGTGCAGCAGCTGAGCGCCGGCCGACTGGGCGAGCATCTCGACCGCGACATGCAACGTGCCGTAGATGCCCGAGGAGGAATAGGTGATCTTGCCCTGGCGGCTGCGTGCGTCCTTCATCAGGTCGGCCACGGTCTTCCACGGGCTGTCCGCACGCACGATCAGCACCGTCGGGTCGGCCGAGACCAGCGCGATCGGCGTGAACTCCTTCATCTGGTAGCTGGGCACGCG
>JAIENF010000165.1 GCA_019751575.1 Burkholderiales bacterium | reverse complement strand
GCCGACGGCTACCGGCTCTCGGCCGGGGCGCACTTCACCCGCGCCGCGGTCTGCCACCATTTCGGCAAGTTCCTGTTCGTCAACGACCTCGTGCAGCAGAAGGCCGCCAACATGCGTGCGGTCGAATGCCGCAACAAGGCGCTGCCGCTGATCGACCCGCCGGGCGAACGCGTCGCGATCCCCTATGAAGGCAAGCTCCTTTACGGCAACCTGCGCAAGCCGAAGGGCGTGGTCAATCCGCCGGTGGTGGTGATGTGCATGGGCCTCGACTCCACGAAGGAGGAGATGGACGACTACGAGAACCGCTTCCTCGCGCGCGGCGTGGCGACGCTGCCGTTCGACGGCCCTGGGCAGGGCGAGGCCGAGTACGACTTCCCGATCTGCCCCGAGTTCGAGAAGCCGGTGAAGGCGGTGGTCGACTGGATCGAGACGCGGGCAGACCTCGATGCGAGCCGCATCGGCATCTGGGGCGTGTCCTTCGGCGGCTACTACGCGCCGCGCGCGGCGGCGTTCGAGAAGCGGATCAAGGCCTGCGTGTCGCTGTCCGGCGCCTACCAGCGCAAGACCACGTTCGAAGGCCGTCCGGTGATCAATGTCGAGGCGTTCCGTGTACGCTCCGGCAGCAAGGACCTCGAAGAGGCCGGGCGGGTCGCGGCGCGCGTCAGCCTGGCCGACTGCGCGAAGGACATCACCTGCCCGATCTACATCCTGGCCGGCACGAAGGACAGGCTGACCGGGGTCGACCAGGCGAGCAAGCTGGCCGAGGCGGTGTCCGGCCCGGTCACGCTGTCGATCGTCGAAGGCGGCAACCACGTGGTCAACAACTACTGGTACACCTATCGCGACCAGACGGCCGACTGGATGGCCACGCAGCTGGGCGTCGCCAAGCGGTGAACTGCGGCGGGCCTGCGGGCTGCACGACGAACACGCACACGAACATACCGACGGAGAAGCATCGATGGCGAAGAAGCTGAAGAAGGTCGAGCCGCAGCAGGTGAAGGCGGCGGACATCCCGGTCAAGGCGCGGCGCGGCCAGTCGCTGGCCGAGACGATGATGGAGTACCCCGACCCCGACCACCGCTGGGACCGCCCGCTGCAGGCGCCCGGCCGGATGCAGGTCGACTTCGAGGAACGCGTCAACTTCCAGCGACTGCACACCTACCGCCTCGCCCGCACCAAGGCGGCGCTCGCGCGCAGCGGCATGGGCGCGATGCTCTGCTTCGACCAGTACAACGTGCGCTACACCACCAGCACGGTGATCGGCGAATGGGCGCGCGACAAGCTCACCCGCTGGTCGCTGGTCACCGGCAACGGCGAGCCCTACATCTGGGACTTCGGTTCCGCCGCGCGCCACCACCGGATCTACTGCCCCTGGCTGCCGACCAACCATGTGTTCGCCGGCAACGTCGGCATGCGCGGCGCCATCAACCCGTCGGTCGGCCTGTTCGAGGAAGCGGCGAAGGAGATCTTCGACATCCTGAAGCAGGAAGGCGTGGCCGACATGCCGCTGGGTATCGACGTGGTCGAGCCGCCGTTCCTGTTCGCGCTGCAGAAGCTCGGGCTGAAGATCGTCGACGGCCAGCAGATGATGCTCGCGGCGCGCGAGATCAAGAGCCATGACGAGATCACGCTGCTCAACATGGCCAGTTCCATGGTCGATGGCGTGTACCAGGACATCTTCGAGGCGCTGAAGCCGGGCGTGCGCGAGAACGAGGTGGTGGCGATGGCCACCAAGCGCCTGTACGAGATGGGCTCCGACTGCGTCGAGGCGATCAACGCGATCGCCGGCGAGCGCTGCAGCCCGCATCCGCACAACTTCACCGACCGGCTGATCCGTCCGGGCGACCAGGCCTACTTCGACATCATCCAGTCGTACATGGGCTACCGCACCTGCTACTACCGCACGTTCACCGTGGGCAGCGCCACCAGGGCGCAGCAGGACGCCTACAAGCGGGCACGCAACTGGATGGACGGCGCGATCTCGATGCTCAAGCCCGGCGTCACCACCGACAAGGTGGCCGCCGCCTTCCCGAAGTGCACCGAGATCGGATTCGAGACCGAGATGTCCGCGTTCGGCCTGAACTTCTGCCACGGCCTGGGCCTTGGCCTGCACGAGCGGCCGCTGATCTCGCGGCTGAACTCGTTCAAGGATCCGTACGAACTCAAGGCCGGCATGGTGTTCGCGGTCGAGACGTTCTGCCCTGCGAAGGACGGGGTGTCCGCCGCGCGCATCGAGGAAGAGGTGGTGCTGACGCCCAATGGTGCGCAGATCATCTCGCTGTTCCCGGCGCAGGAACTGCCGATCGCCAACAAGTACTGAGTACCGAGAAGGGAACCCGATGAGTGCCATACCGAAAGCGAAGAAGCCGGCGTTCGAGATCGGGCGCGAGACGCGCCTCGACCTGTTCCGGCTGCAGCTCGAACTGCGCATGTGCGAGAAGCGTGCGTTCGACCTGTTCCTGCAGAACCTGATCAAGGGCACCAGCCACCTGTCCCTGGGGCAGGAGGCGATCGCCGCCGCGTTCGGCGTCGCGATGAAGGCCGACGACTACACCTTCTGCACGTACCGTGGCCATGCGCACACGCTGGCCCGGGGCGCGTCGATGTCCGGCGTGCTGGGCGAACTGATGGGCCGTGAATGCGGCCTGCTCGCCGGCAAGGGCGGCTCGATGCACCTGACCGACGTCGAGAAGGGCGTGATGGGTTCGTACGCGATCATCGGCGCGCACCTGCCGATCGCCGCCGGCGCGGCCTGGTCGGCGCAGTACCGCGGCACGAAGCAGGTCTCGGTCTGCTTCTTCGGCGACGGCACGACGAACATCGGCGCGTTCCACGAGGCGCTGAACTTCTCGGTGGTCTGGAAGCTGCCGGTGGTGTTCGTCTGCGAGAACAACTTCTACATGGAGTACACGCCGATCGGCTCGGTGACCGCGGTGGACGCGCCGGCCGGCGACCGCGCCGGTGCCTACGGCCTGCCGAAGATCATCGTCGACGGCAACGACGCCGACATCATGTACGAGACGGCGATGGCGGCGATCGACCTCGCCCGCGCCGGTGGCGGGCCCTCGCTGATCGAGGCGCGCACGTATCGGCACTCGGGGCATTCCCGCGCCGATCCGGCGAAGTACCGCCCGGAAGGCGAACTCGAGGAATGGCTGAAGAAGGACCCGATCCCGACCTACCGCGAACGCCTGCTGCGCCTGGGCTTCTCGGAAGGCACGCTGAAGGGCATCGAGGAAGACACGCAGCGCAAGGTGGACGAGGCGACCGCGATCGCGAAAGCTTCTCCGACGCCTTCGCTGGACCTGATCGACAAGGATGTGTGGGCAGACGGGAGCACGGCATGGCGGAACTGACATATTGCGACGCGGTCGCGGCGGGCATCGCGCAGGAGATGCGGCGCGATCCGAACGTGGTGTTCCTGGGCGAGGACGTCGCCCATGCGGGTGGCGTGTTCAAGGCCACGGTCGGACTGCTCGACGAGTTCGGTCCGCTGCGCGTGCGTGACTGCCCGATCTCCGAGCAGGCGATCCTCGGCGCGGCGATGGGCGCGGCGATGACCGGCCTGAAGCCGATCGCCGAGATCATGTTCTCAGACTTCCTGGCGGTGTGCTGGGACATCATCGCCAACGAGATGGCGAAGATGCGCTACATGACCAACGGCCAGGTGACGATGCCGGTGGTGATCCGCACGGCAAACGGCGCCGGCTCGCGCTTCGGCGCGCAGCATTCGCAGTCGCTCGAGAACTGGGCGATGACCGTGCCCGGCCTGAAGGTGGTGGCGCCGGCCTTCCCCGCGGACGTCAAGGGTCTGCTCGCCGCGTCGGTGCGCGACGGCAACCCGGTGGTGTTCTTCGAGCAGAAGTCGCTCTATTCGATGAAGGGCGAAGTGCCCGATGGCGAGCACTACACGCCGCTGGGCAAGGCCAACGTGCTGCGCCGCGGCCCCGACTGCACGATCGTCGCGCTGGCGGCGATGGTGCACAAGGCGATGGACGCGGCCGAGATCCTGAAGCGCGAGCACGGCATCGATGCAACGGTGATCGACCTGCGCTCGCTGGTGCCGCTGGACACGCAGACCATCCTGACCGAAGTCGCGCGCACCGGCCGCCTGGTCACGGTCGAGGAGAATCCGCGGCTGTGCGGCTGGGGCG
>JAIENF010000767.1 GCA_019751575.1 Burkholderiales bacterium | reverse complement strand
GGTGCTTTCGGCCAGCCGCTTGCGCAGGCTGCCGACGTCGGTCCCCAGCAGCTTGGCCAGCTGCGCCGCCTGCACGTCGGTCATCTTCACGTCGTCGCGGCTGGCCCACACCGACTCCACCGGCGTCGAGATCGCCAGCGGCTCGCCATCCCGGTCGGTGATCACCCCGCGATTGGCGGGAATCTCGATGACGCGGGTGAAGCGCGCCTCGCCACGGGCCTGCAGGAAGTCGTCGTTCATGCCCTGCAGGTAGAACGCCCGGCCGAGCATGATCGCGAACGCGATCATCACGCACGCCAGCATCAGCTGGGCACGCCACTTCGGCAGCTTCACCGCGACCGGCGGCACCGACGAGGTACGTACGGCGCTCACCGTGCACCGCCCTGCGCCGGAGGCGGCACCGGCTTCACCGGCGATGCCGCCGCCTCGGGCACCGCGGGCGCGACCGGGGCGGCGCTGCGCGGTGAACCGGGTTCGCCTCGCGCCACCACCTGCACCTTGGCCGGGACCGGCATCTGCATCTTCAGCTGCGACAGCGCCACCTTCTCGATGCGCGCATGCATCGCCCAGGTGCTCTGCTCGAGCTGCAACTGGCGGAACTCGGTATCGAGCTTGCGCTGGGTCACCTGCTCCCGCTCCCATTCGGCGAACAGGCGGCGCGCCTTGTGCTGCGACGCGACCGTACCCAGGGCCGAGGCGACCAGCAGCGCGAGCAGGATGAGGTTGACCCGGGTCATCGTGCGCTCAGTGCCCGGCGCCGACGGCGCGTGCCGCCGAGGGAAGCCGCTCGACCCAGCGCATCACCGCGCTGCGCGCGCGGGGGTTCGCCGCGACCTCCGCCGCATCCGGCCGCAGGGCACGCGCGGGACGCGCGACCAGCGGCGCAGGCATCTCGGAGGCGCGCAGCGGCAGGCGCAGCGGCGGCTGCGCCGGCTGGGCGGCCGCACGCATCGCATGCTTGACGATGCGGTCTTCCAGCGAGTGGAAGCTGATCACCACCAGGCGCCCGCCGGGATTGAGGACGTCTATGCATTTCGGCAGCGCTATCTCGAGGCGCGCAAGCTCTTGATTGACGTGAATCCGTAGAGCTTGAAAGGTGCGTGTCGCCGGATCCTTGTCAGGCTCGCGCGTGCGGACCGCAGACGCCACGAGTGCGGCAAGCTGACGTGTGCGGGTGATCGGCTGCTGCGTTCTTGCCGCAACAATCGCTCCTGCAATCGATTGAGCATACCGTTCTTCGCCATAGTCCCTGATCACCTCGCGGATGTCTCGTTCACTGGCGCGCGCGAGCCACGCGCTGGCCGTCTCACCCTGTGTGGTATCCATCCGCATGTCGAGCGGACCGTCGTTCCTGAAGCTGAATCCCCGCCCGGCGGTGTCGAGCTGCGGCGAGGACACGCCGAGGTCGAGCAGGATGCCGTCGACCCCCTCGATCCCTCGGGCGCGCAGCCGTTCATCGATCGTGTCGAAGCTCGCATGCTCGATGTGGAACCGTGCATCCTTGATCTCCCGCGCATGCTCGACCGCTTCCGTATCCTGGTCGAACGCCACCAGCCTGCCCTCCGCACCCAGGCGACCGAGCAGCGCCCGGCTGTGCCCGCCGCGTCCGAAGGTTCCGTCCACGTAGGTTCCCGCCTGCCTGACCGCCAGCGCTTCGATCGCGGCTTCCAGCAGCACAGGGGCGTGCCGCGAGCCGTCGTTCACAGCGAAAAACCCTCCAGTCCCGGCGGCATGCCACCTCCGGGGAATCCCGAGACCCGTGCGCTCTGCTCGCTCCATCGGGCGCTGTCCCACATCTCGAACTTGCGCCCCTGGCCGACCAGGGTGACGGCACGCGTGAGCGAGGCGAACTCGCGCAGCGCGGGACCCACCAGGATGCGGCCCTGGGAGTCCATTTCGACATCGTCGGCATAGCCGCCGATCAGGCGCTGCAACCCGCGCACGCGATCGTCGAAGCTCGGCAGCTTCATCAGCTGGTCGTAGATCGGCTCCCATTCGGGCAGCGTGTACAGCAGCAGGCAGCGGCTGGGGTCTGCGGTCACCACCAGGCGGCCGTCGCCCTGCGCAAGCAGCGCATCGCGATACTTCGTCGGGATCGCCAGCCGGCCCTTGCCGTCCATGCTGAGCTGTGCGACACCTCGGAACACCCGGACTCCCCTGGACCAGACGGCCCTGTCTTTGTCGAAAAGGAGGAAAGGTGCAGCCGGGTTACCAGTCGGGTCGAGCCTGGAATTCTCCGCTAATCACCACTTCTCTCCACTGACCCCCACGTTAACCCTAAATTTTCCGCGGGTCAACGGGCGAAAACACGATTTATCGTCTGCGAACAAGGACTTAAGTTGGACAGTGTTTGAGCGGGTACAGAATCCATTACTCGAATGAAATGAGCCATGTAACCATTGAACTGAAGGTATTACCTTAAGTTCATGGCCCTCTGCGCACACAGGCACCCCCGCCCGGCGGTCGCTGGCCGGGTAAATGCCCGCCCCGAACGGACATCGGGGCAGGGAAAGGGTGCGTGAAGTCGGCCGATAAGCCGGGTTCTGTCGAGGACAGTCATTCATCTGGGCCGGCGGTTACCCGACGGCTCGAGCGACCTACCCGGGGGCAACGCGAGCAGCGCCAATGCCCCCCTATTTGGTCTTGCTCCGGATGGGGTTTGCCGTGCCGTTCGCGTTGCCGCGACCGCGGTGCGCTCTTACCGCACCGTTTCACCCTTGCCTGTGCCTTTCGGCCATCGGCGGTCTGTTCTCTGTGGCACTTTCCGTCGCCTTGGGCGATGGCTTTCGCCACCGCTTGCTGCGCCCGGCCGTTAGCCGGCATCCTGCTCTGTGGAGCCCGGACTTTCCTCCGCACCGCGAACGGTACGGCGACTGTCTGGCTGGCTTCACGCGCGTCGAGTGTAGCCCAATGTCCGCCGGTTTCCCCGGATGTTTCGCTGCCGGGATCAGGCGGGTGCCACCTGCCGCCACTGCAGGGGCTCCCCGGCCCGCAGGGGTACCAGCGTGTCGGGACCGTAGGGATACTCGGCCGGGGCATCCCAGCGTTCCCGGACCAGCACCACCTTGCCGGTGTTGCGCGGCAACCGGTAGAAGTCGGGCCCGTGGAAGCTTGCGAACGCCTCGAATCGGTGGAGGGCGCCGGCCCGGTCGAAAGCCTCGGCGTAGAGTTCCAGCGCGGCATGCGCATTGAAGCAGCCGGCACAGCCGCAGTCGGTCTCTTTCGTATGCCGCGCATGCGGGGCGCTGTCGGTGCCGAGGAAGAACTTCGGGTTGCCCGAGGCGGCTGCGTCCATCAGCGCCTGTCGATGCACCTCGCGCTTGAGCACTGGCAGGCAGTAGTAATGCGGCCGGATGCCGCCGACGAAGATCGCGTTGCGGTTCATCAGCAGGTGGTGCGGGGTCAGCGTTGCCGCGACCTGCGGCCCGCACGACTCGACGAACCCGACCGCATCGCGCGTGGTGATGTGCTCCATCACGACGCGCAGCGCCGGCATGTCGCGCACCAGCGGGGCCAGCACGGTATCGATGAACGCAAGCTCGCGGTCGAACAGGTCGACGTTGGCATCGGTGACTTCGCCGTGCACGAGCAGCGGCAGGCCCAGGCGCTGCATCGCCTCGAGCGCCGGGCGCGCGCGGTCGACATGGGTGACGCCGGAATCGGAGTTGGTGGTCGCGCCGGCCGGGTAGTACTTCACCGCCTTCACGAAGCCCGAAGCCACCGCGGTCTCGATCTCGGCGGCCGTGGTGCGATCGGTCAGGTAAAGCGTCATCAGCGGCTCGAAGCGACTGCCTGCAGGCAACGCCGCGAGGATACGCTCGCGGTAGGCCAGCGCCTGGGCGGTGGTGGTCACCGGTGGACGCAGGTTCGGCATCACGATCGCGCGCGCGAACTGGCGCACCGTGTGCGGCAGCACCGCCGGAAGGTAGTCGCCGTCGCGCAGGTGCAGGTGCCAGTCGTCCGGCCGGGTGAGTTCGATGCGGTCGATCGTCTTGCCGACGGCGGCTGTCGATGCGGTGGAAGCAACGGTGGCGTTCAAGGCGACGTCCTTCATCAAGGGCTGATCTGGCTTGCCCGAGCTTAGCGACTCTTCAGCGCAAGCGCGAGTCTGTAGGCATGCTCGCGCGGGACGCC
>JAIENF010000435.1 GCA_019751575.1 Burkholderiales bacterium | reverse complement strand
CATTCGTCGCCCTCGGCGCGCGGCTGGTGCGCGTGCCGATGCCCGCGCTCGATCCGGTCAACGCCGCCGGCACCGTGATCATGTGGGCGGAGGCCGCCAGTGCACACCAGCAGTGGCTCGCCGATCGGCCGCAGGACTATGGTGCGCAGGTCCGCTCGCGGCTCGAGCACGGGGCTGCGCTGACCGCCCTGCAGTACCAGCAGGCCCTGAAGCAGCGCGGACCGGCGCTCGATGACTTCTGCCGCCGCGTGTTCGAGCGGTGCGACCTGCTGCTGGCGCCGACGCATGCGCAGCCGGTACCCACGCGTGCCGAGACCGACCTGGTCGATCGTCCCGAGGCCGCCGCCGTGCTGGGTGCGCTCACCCGCCTGACCCGGCCGTTCAACTACCTCGGGCTGCCCACCGCCTCGCTGCCTGCAGGCTTCGACGGAAACGGCATGCCGGTCGGGTTGCAGCTGGTCGGCCGTCCCTGGAGCGAGGCGCTGCTGTGCACGGCGGGCGATGCATTCCAGCGCGAGACCGACTGGCACCTTCGCCGGCCGTGATCGGCACGGCTTTTGCTGCGGCATGACTGCTGCTGACCAGGGAGTACCAGATGCCGATCACCGGTTTGCTTCACGTCGCGATCAAGACCGAAGACCTCGAGGCCACGGTGGCCTTCTACACGAAGGTCATCGGGCTGCGCCTTGCGCCACGTCCCGATTTCGGCTTTGCCGGCGCATGGCTTGCGGTGCCCACGGCGGTGGGCGAGGCGGTGATCCACATCTATGCGGGCGGACCGGCGCTGGGGCGCGAGGGCCGGGTGCCACCCGAGACCGGCGCGATCGACCATGTCTCGGTCACGGCCGTCGGCTGGAATGCGTTCCGGGAACGCTTCGCGCAGGCGGGCCTGCCGTGGCGCGAGTTCCTCATCCCGAACACCACCTACTGGCAGCTGTTCGTCTACGATCCCAGCGGGGTGCAGCTCGAACTGACCTTCGATGCCCAGGGCGAGGGCATCGCGGTGCCCGAGGTGCCGGACGCGATGCGCTACCGGGCCGGGGAATCGTTCTTCGACGCATCGCGCTACGCCGGCCTCGCCCGCAGGCTGGCGTCGGCGTTTCCCTGACCGTCCGCGCATCATGCCGCTGCGCGTCGTGATCTGTGGTGCCGGCGTGGCCGGCAGCGTGCTGGCCGGTGCGCTCGCCGGTCGGCGTGACGTGGAACTGACCGTCATCGAGCGCGCGGCCGATGCAGGGCAACTGGATGCCGGCACCGCGCTCAATGTCGGCCCCAACGGCATGCAGGCGCTGGCATCGCTGTCGCCGGCACTGGCCGCGTCGGTGCGCGCGCTGGCATTCGACTGGGCACGCTGGCAGGTGTCGCTGACCGATGGCACGGCCTTGCTCGACTTCCCCCTGTCCGACATCTCCAGCTGTGCCGGCATCCGCATCCGCTGGGCGAGCCTGTACCAGGCGTTGCGCGAGCCGATCGGTGCGTTCGTCCGCTACGGAACGACGATCACGGGCGTGCAGGGCGGCCACGCCATCGACGGGGCGGGCGCGCGCGCGCCGCTGGCGATCGACATCGAGGGGCCGTCCGGCCGCGCGCGCATGGAAGGCATCGACCTCCTGGTGGCCGCGGAAGGCCGTTATTCGCCGCTGCGGGAGAAGCTTTGCGGGCCGGTACCGGTGGAGCATTTCGGCATCGCGATCTCGCGGCTGCTGGTGCGAGACACCAGCGGCGGGCTGATCGACGACTATGCACAGTGGTTCAACGGACCGCACAGGCTGCTGGCCTACCGGGTACCCCCGGACCATGTCTACATCGTGTCCACGTTCCCGCTGGCGCCCGGTGAGCCGATCGAGCCGGGGATGAAGACCGCAGCGGCGATCGCGGCGAGGTACCGACCCGCGGGCCGGCCGATCGCGCCCGCCTGCGCGTGGCTGCTCGATGCGATGGCGGGCCATGTCGACGCGATCCACTGGGCGCGCATGCAGCAGGGGCCGGTGTGCTATCGCGGGGCCGGCGGCCGGCTGCTGGTGATCGGCGACGCGGCGCACCCGCTGGTGCCGACGCTGGGGCAGGGGGCGACGCAGGCGCTGGAGGACGGCGTGGCGGCCGCTGAACTGGCCTGCGCCATGCTGCAGTCCGGCAGCGTGGACGTGCCGGCACTGACCGCCCGGATCGAAGCCGCACGCACGACCCGTGCGACCTTCGCGCAGCAGTTGTCCTGGCAGGCGAGCGACACGCTGCTCGATGGCAGCGATCCGGTGCGCGACACCCTTCGCAAGGGCGAGCCGGCCTTCAGGAAAAGCCTGAAGGCGCTGTTCAGCGGGTCCCATCTCGGGTCGGTCGCTTCGTGACCCGGCCGCCGGTCAAGCGGGTACGCGGCTGCCGCGCGGTCGCGGGACGGCAGCATGACCTGCTGCCCGGACCCGTCGATATCGTGATCGACGGCGAGACCATCGCGGCGGTGGTCCCGGCCTCCGAAGGGCCGCTGCTGCCCGGCGACATCGACGCCCGCGGGCGGCTGGTGGTGCCGGGCACGATCAACGGCCATCAGCATTCCCATGAACACTTCCAGAAAGGGCGGCTGGAGAACCTGCCGCTCGAGCTGTGGACCCATTACCTGCGCTCGCCGAAGCCCGTGCCCTGGACGCCGCGCCAGGTCTACCTGCGCACGCTGGTCGGCGCGATCGAGGCGCTGCATTCCGGCTGCACGACGATCGTCGATGACCTGTCGCTCGGCGCCCACCTGCCGCGCGACCACCTGGACGCGGTCTTCCAGGCCTACGAGGACATCGGCATCCGTGCGCTGGTCGGGCTGGCGATGTTCGACAAGCCGGTCGACAGCCACTTCCCCTGGGTCGAGGACGCCTGTTCGCCGCAGGCGCTGGCCATGCTGCGCGCGATCCCGGTGCCCGACCGCGACGCACTGCTCGCACTCAGCGACGAACTCGCGCAGTCGAGGCATCCGCAGCGCCATCGTGTCGGCAGCGTGCTGTCGGCGTCGGCGCCCCATCGCTGCACGGACGACTTCCTGCGCAGCATCCGCGCGCTGGCCGACCGGCATTCGATGCCGGTGATCGTCCATGTGCAGGAGACGCGATTGCAGGTGGTCTGCGGCGGGCAGTTCTACGGCTGCACGATGATCGAACACCTGGACCGGCTCGGATTCCTCGCGCCCTCGACCAGCCTGATCCACGCGGCATGGCTGAATCCGCGCGAGATCGGGCTGCTCGCCCGCAGCGGCGCCAGCGCACAGCACAATCCCTGGAGCAACCTGCTGCTGGGGTCGGGGGTGCAGCCGGTGCGTGCATTGCTCGACGCGGGCGTCAACGTGAGCCTCGGATCGGACGGCACCGCGTCCAGCATGACCACGAACATGCATGTCGTGATGGGCAGCGCGGCTGCGCTGTCCAAGGTACGCGAGGCGGACCTCGGGCAGTGGATCGATGCGCGGACGGTGTTCGGCGCGGCCACCACCGGTGGCGCACGTGCGCTCGGCTTCGGCGATCGGCTGGGTACCCTCGAGCCCGGTTCCCTGGCCGACCTGGCCGGGTACCGCCTCGACGCGCCGTCGCTCCTGCCGCTCAACGACGCCCTGCGCCAGCTGGTGTATGCAGAGCGCGGCCAGGGACTCGACCTGCTGGTCGTCGATGGCGCGCTCGCGATGCAGGACGGGCGCCTGTGCGGCATCGACGAGCGGGCGATCGCTGCCGAGATCGCGGACGAACATGCACGCCTAGCGCCGCTGTTCGCCGACAACGAGCGGACGATCGAGCCGATCCGGGAATCGATGGAGCGCATCTACCGGCGCAGCCTCGGCGAGCCGGTCGCGCCCGATACGTACCCCGCGCGCATCGGCCTGCCGCGCCCGTGATGCACGGCGGGCACTAGAATCCCCCCCGGCGGCCTCGCGCCGCCGCCCGCAGCACGTCCAACCGACATGGAACACGCAAGGATGATCGAACGCGATTTCAAGGGATACGGCACGACGCCGCCAGACATCCGATGGCCGAACGGCGGGCGTTTCGCCGTCTCGTTCGTGCTCAACATCGAGGAAGGCGCCGAACTCAACATCGGCGATGGCGACGACCGCAACGAGGCGCGGCACGAGGTCCGGCAGGAGGTGGTCGGCGTGCCGGACC
>JAIENF010000274.1 GCA_019751575.1 Burkholderiales bacterium | reverse complement strand
GGGGCGTACACCACCGGCGGCGCATAGATCACGCGCGGCGCGTGATGGAACGGCGGGGCATAGAACACGCGGGGCGGCGCGTAGAAATACGGGCGGTGAAAGCCCGGGGACGACAGGTGGATGCTGAAGCGGGGTCCGCCGTGCCAGCCGTGCCCCCCGTGTCCCCCGTGCCCATGGCCGAAATGCCGATGCCCGCGGTCGGCGAGCGCGCTCTGCGGCAGCGCCAGGGTCGCCGCGGCCAGCAGCAGGGCGGCGAGGGCCAGGCGGCGCGGACGGGTCGTGTTCGAAGTCGAGTCGCATGCAGTTGCCACGGATGCCTCCTCTGACCCGCGGGTGGCGCGGGTCTTCATGCCGAGAGCCTGGTCCCGCGGTGCGCCGCCGGGCGCGCGGGGATGCAAGGAACATTGCGGTCGTTACAGTTTCGAAACACTTGTCAGGCGGCCTCCGGCGCGGCGTGCGCGCCTTCACCCGACGTACAACGCGGCAAGGCGTCGCCGGTGCACACCGTCCGTCGGATGCGTTTGTCCGCATTGGATTACTCTCCCGATCCGATCCAATCCGATCCGATCGTCCCTGGCTGGAGATTGCCGATGATGAAGACCGAAGACATCATGCTGAAGATGCGCGACGGTGAAATGGGCGCGCATGTCGCGTGGCCCGAGCGCAAGCCCGCCGGCGCGGTCATCGCGATCATGGAGATCTGGGGCGTGAACGACACCATGCGCAAGCATGCGCAGGAGTTCGCCGAGGCCGGCTACATCTGCCTGGTGCCCGACCTGTTCTGGCGGCAGGAGCCGGGCGTCGAACTGTCCGACCGGAACCCGGCCGACGGACAGAAGGCGTTCGATCTCTACTACGACTTCGACTACGACCTCGGCGTGCGCGACATGGAAGACACCATGCAGTGGCTGCGCACCGTGCCCGGCGGTACCGGCAAGGTCGGCAGCGTCGGCTACTGCCTCGGCGGCAAGCTGTGCTACCTGATGTGCTGCCGCACCGACATCGATTGCGCGGTCGCGTATTACGGCACTTACATCGAGCACAACATCCGCGAGGCCCCGAACCTGCACCGGCCGTTCATGCTGCACATGGCGATGAAGGACCGCTGGGTGCAGGCGGAGGTGAACGAGATGCTCGAGCGCCGGCTGTCGCCGAACCCGCTGGTGACCATCCACAAGTACCCCGAGGCGGACCATGCGTTCGCGCGCCACGGTGGCAAGCCGTACCGCAAGGAAGAAGCCGATCGCGCGCTCGGGTTGTCGGTGGATTTCTTCCGACAGCATCTCGGATGATGCGCCGCGCTGCCGGCCTGCTGCTCGCGGCGCTGGCCGTGTCTCCCGCAGGCCTGCTGTCCCCGGGGCCGGCCGCCGGTCACGACTTCCGCGCCGGCGCAATCGTGATCGATCATCCGTATGCACCGCCGACGCCCGGCGGCGCCACTACCGGTGCCGTCTACTTCCGCACGTTGAAGAACACCGGACGCGAACCCGACCGACTGCTGTCGGCGAGCAGCCCGGCCGCGGCGGTGGTGGAACTGCATCGAAGCACGATCGAGAACGACGTGATGAAGATGCGGCAGCTGCCCGCCCTCGACCTGCCGCCCGGCGCCAGCCTCAAGGTGCGCCATGGCGGCGAGATCCACCTGATGCTGATCGGCCTGAAGGCGCCGCTGAAGAACGGCGACCGCTTTCCGGTGCGCCTGAAGTTCGAACGCGCCGGTGAACGCGAGATCGTGGTGCATGTACAGCAGCCGCGGACGGACGGCAAGCCGCCGCCGGGCCATAACCATTGAATGACGAGGCAGGCATCGTGTCACGCTCCACAGGTTTCATCCGCACGCTGGCGTTCGCCGGGCTGCCGTTCAGCCTGATGACCTTCACCCAGACGATCGAGGCGCAGGGCTTCCCCGACAAGCCGCTGCGCATGGTGGTGCCGTTCCCGCCTGGCGGTGCGGCGGACATCGTTGCGCGACATTTCGCCACGCGCCTCGCCGAGACGATCGGCCAGCCGGTGGTGGTCGACAACCGCGGCGGTGCTGGCGGCAACATCGGCGCCGACAATGTCGCCCGTTCTCCGGCCGACGGCTACAACCTGCTGTTCGCCTCGTCGAGCGTGCTGTCGATCAATCCGCATCTTGGCGGCAAGGCGCCCTTCGACGTGCTGAAGGCGTTCACCCCGATCGTGCTGGTCGGCCATGCGCCGAACGTGCTTGCCGTGCATCCGTCGGTGCCGGCGAAGACGGTACGAGACCTGATCGCGCTGGCGAAGAAGCGCCCGGATGCGCTGGCCTATGCATCGAACGGCATTGGCACGCTGAGCCACCTGACCGGCGAGCTGTTCGCACAGGGGGCAGGCGTGAAGCTGCTGCACGTGCCGTACAAGGGCGCGGCACCGGCGACCATCGACACCGTGGCCGGCAACGTCTCGGTGTTGTTCGCCGCCTATCCGAGCGTCGCCTCGCAGGTGCGCGCCGGCCGGTTGCGCGCGCTGGCTGTGACCAGCGCACAACGCATCGCGATCGCGAAGGAACTGCCGACGGTGGCCGAAGCGGGAATCCCCGGCTTCGAGTCGAGCCAGTGGTGGGGCCTTTACGGCCCGGCCGGCCTGCCCTCGGCGATCGTCGAGACGATCAACAAGGCGGCCAACCGCGCGCTGGCGACCGAAGAGTTCCGCAAGGCACTCGTCCTCGAGGGCGCAGCCCCGGCGGGCGGCACGCCGGCTGCGCTGGCTGCATACCACAGGGCCGACTACGACAAGTGGGGCAGGGTGATCGCCGCCGCCGGCGTGAAGGAGAACTGAGATGGCGCAGGCCATGGCCAACCCGGCCGATGCGGCATTGCCGGGCGCAGCCGCAGTCACCCGCCGCTTCGCCGCCTTCTCGGCCGGCCTCACATACGACGCACTGCCGCCGGTGGTGCGCGAGCATCTCACCCTCTTCCTGCTCGACTACCTGCGCGTGGCCTCGCTCGGCCAGCGCATGCCGTGGAGCGGATGGGCGGTCAAGCTGGCCGCGGAACTCGGCGGCAACGGCCGCTCGACGATCCTGTTCTCTAGCGATCGCACCGATCCGGAGCGGGCGACCTTCGTCAACACGACGTTCTCCGGCAGCATCGACGCCGATGACGTGCATGTGGGTTCGATGCTGCATCCCGGCTGCATCGTGATCTCGGCCGCGCTGGCGGTGGGCGAGGCGCGTGGCGCCAGCGGAGAACGCATCCTCGCCGCGATCGCGGCCGGCTACGAGAACATGATCCGCATCGGGCTGTCGCTGCAGCCTTCGCATTTCCGCCGCGGCTTCCAGAGCACGTCCACCTGCGGCGGCTTCGGCGCGGCGACTGCGGCCGCCTGCCTGATGTTCGACGGGGCCGATCGCGCCGAGCGCATCGCCGAGACGCTCGGGCTGGTCGCTTCGTTCAGCGGCGGCCTGACCCAGTTCTACCACTCCGGGTCGACGGTCAAGCGCATCCATGCCGCGCATGCGGCGGGCGAGGGCGTGCATGCGGCATTGCTTGCGTCGGCCGGGTTCTCGGGCCCTGCGGACATCCTCGAGGGCAAGGACGGTTTCGCGCGCGCCTATGCCGACGGCCACGATTTCGACAAGGGACTGTCCGGGCTGGGCGAGCAGTGGCGATTGCTCGAGGTCGCGATCAAGCCGCATGCGAGCAGCGCGCGCGTGCTGTCGGCGATCGAGGCGACGGCGTCGCTGTGCACGGAGCACGGCCTGACCATCGACGACATCGACACCATCCGCGTCGGCATCCCGAAGGTGATCCAGGGACGGCTGACCGTGAACGAACCGAAGGACATCCAGGCCGCGCAGATGAGCCTGCCGTTCTGCATGGCGATGGTGCTGAAGCAGGGCCGCGCGGTGCCCGAGGGCTTCACGCTGAACATCGACGACTTCGAGGCCACGCTGGCCGACCCGACGGTGATGGCGATCTCGTCGCGCGTGTCGTGCGAGCTCGACGACGACGCGGAGCGGGTCAGCACCGAGCAGTCGGTCGGCGCGAAGGTCGCGTTCAGGCTGAAGACGGGCGAGGTGGTCGAGCGCTTCATCGACGCACCGAAGGGCAGCGTGTCGCGGCCGTTCACGATGGACGACCATGTCGCGCGCTTCCGGGCGGA
>JAIENF010000241.1 GCA_019751575.1 Burkholderiales bacterium | reverse complement strand
CCGGGGCCGGCGTATCCCCCAGGCTGCGGAAGGCTGGCAGCCCTTCGACCTCGGTTGCCGACGGATGGATCGGCCAGAGCGCGCCGGCATAGCCGAACTTCTTCATCCGCCGGATGAAGGTGTTGGCGATCGAGGTGTCGGTCGCAGAGGCACCGAGCACCGCGATGGTCTTCGGCGCGAAGAGGCGGCCGTAGTCGACGTCGGCGGCCGCCGGGACTGCGGGGGCGCCCGCGCCCGCCGCCGCCAGGGGATCGACCGCCTGGGACAGGATCACCCGCGCATCGACTACCACCGCAGCCTCGGCCGAGACGATCACCGGGTTCAGGTCGAGTTCGGCGATCGCGTCGCCATGCGCATGCAGCAGGCCACCCTCGCCGCCGACCGCGAGCAGCAGGTCGACCAGTGCCGCGCGCGACACCGGCGCCCGTCCGCGCGCGCCCTCGAGCAGCGCACGGCCCTGCAACGCATCGATCATCGACTCGGCTTCCGCGCGCGCGATCGGCACCAGCCGGAACGCGACATCGCCGAGCACCTCGACGAACACGCCACCGAGGCCGACCATCACCATCATGCCGAACTGCGGGTCGCGCACCGCCCCGATCACCATCTCGACCCCGGGCGCAGCCATCCGTTCGACCAGCCAGCCGTCGACCCGTGCGGCCTTCACCGCAGGCTCGGCCGACATCGTGTCCACGGCCGCGCGCACGGCATCGGCGTCGGCCAGACGGATGCTCACCGCGCGCGCATCGCTCTTGTGCAGGATGTCCGGCGACACCACCTTCACCGCGAACGGCCCGGAAAGCCTCGCCGCGACCGCCGCCGCCGACGCGGCATCGGCCGCCACTTCGCCAGCCGGCACCGCGATGCCCATCGCGGCCAGCGCCTGCTTCGCCTCCGGTTCGGACAGGCTGCTGCGTCCGTCCCTGCGTGCCTGAGCAAGCAGGCCCTCGAAATCGATCGTCGCCATGGCGTTCAGAAGCTCGTCGGCCAGGTGCGCATCAGGTGTTGCCCGATGCCGCCGGTGCGTCGCCGGCGATACACGTCGAGCATGCCGATCAGGTGGTCGCGCGTCTCCTGCGGCTGCACCACGTTCTGCACCGCGTACATCGAGGCCATGTCCCACACCTCGCTGTCCTGCGAGATGTGCGCGAACGCCTCGTCCCAGCCCGGCTGGCCCGGCGACACGCCGTGCACGATCTGGGTCGATGCCGCCGGATCCATGAAGCTGATCTCGGCCGTGGGCCAGGCGATCAACTCGTCGTTGTTGCGCCCGCCGCCCATCGCCACGTACGCGCGGCCGTAGGCCTTGCGCACCAGCACGGTGATCGTCGGCACGGTCACCAGCGAGGTGGCATTCATGAAGTTCATGATGAAGCCGGGCGCACCGCGGCGTTCGGCTTCCAGCCCGACGACGAAGCCGGGGGTGTCCATGAAGCGCACCATCGGTATGTTGAACGAATCGCACATCACGGTGAAGTCGAGGATCTTGCGGATCGCGTCGACGGTCAGCGCGCCGCCCGAAGCGGCGGGATTGTTCGCGATCAGGCCGACCACCTTGCCGCCGAGGCGAGCCAGCGCGACCACCGCCGACTTGCCGAATCGCGGCTTGAGCTCGAACATCGAACCCTGGTCGGCGATCACCTCGAGGATCTTGCGGATGTCGTAGACCTGTGTGCGCTTCTCCGGCAGCAGCCCCAGGATGCGGTCCTGGCCTTCCCCCGAACCGGGCGACACCTCGGCCACGGGCGGCAGTTCACCGTTGTGGCTGGGCATGTACGAGAGGAACCGCTTGATCGCGTCCATCGCCTCGGCATCGGTGTCGACCACGCGGTCGATCAGGCCGGTGGTCTCGGCATGCAGCCGCCAGCCGCCGAGTGCCTCGAGGTCGACCTTCTCGCCGATGGCGATCGACACCAGCTTCGGGCTGGACACCGCCATGATCGAACCCTTGCGCATCACCGCGAAGTCGGCGCAGCAGCACATCCAGGCCGACGAGCCGAACGCGGTATCGAGCGCCGCGGCGGCCCAGGGGTTGTCCCGGGTGCGCCGGAACTGGTGCGGGTCGTTGCCGAGCAGGTTGCCCATGCCCTTCGAGCCCATGGTGTCGGGCATGCGCGCACCGGTCGACTCGCCGATATGGATGAACGGCATGCCGCACTCGATCGCGGTGCGCCGGACATGGCCCATCTTCTTGGAGTTGGTGGACGAGGTCGAGGAACCCTTGACCGTGAAGTCGTTGATCACCACGCCGCAGTCGCGCCCGCCGACCTTGCCGAAGCCGACCACCTTGCCGTCGCGCGGCGTCTTGCCACGGTCGGATTCGAACACGCCCGATTCGCCGAGCAGGCCCGATTCGCGGAACGTGCCTTCATCGACCAGCAGTGCGAGCCGCTCCTCGGCATTGAGCTGGCCGGAGGCCTTGCGCCGGGCAAGCTTGTCCGGCCCGCCCATGGCACGGGCCTTTGCGCGGCGGCGTTCGAGTTCTTCGAGGGCGGTGGACGGCAGGGTCATGTATGCAGGGTCCTGTGGGTCAATCGAAACGGTATTCGGCCAGCTTGTCGGCATCGAGATCCACGCCGAGTCCCGGTCCGCCGGGCAGCGGGATCGAACCGGCGGTGAGGTCCAGCTTGCAGGTGACGATGTCGTCGGCGGTCTTCAGCGGCCCGACGCATTCCAGGCCGTCGATCACCGCCGCGCTGGTGGCGGCCATCATGATCTCGGCGACGGTGTTCACGCCCAGGCCGAAGCCATGGCCGATCACCACGCGCAGCCCGGCCGCGGACGCAGTCTCGAGCATCCGGCGCGCGCGCAGGAAGCCGCCCTGCTTCATCACCTTGAGCTTGACCAGGTCGGCCGCATCGGCACGGATGATGGCGAGCAGGCTCGCATGGTCGAGCACGGATTCATCCGCCATCACCGGCACGCCACCGCCTTCGCGCCGCACGCGGGCCATGCCGGCCAGGTCGTCGGCCGGCGCCGGCTGCTCGAACAGCTGCAGCTTCGCGCCGGCGACCATGTGCGCGAGGCGGATCGATTCATCGGCCGAGTAGCCGGCATTGGCGTCGATGCGCAGCTGCATGCCGTCGCCGACGGCTGCACGCACCGCGAGCACCCGGTCTCGGTCGGCCTCGATGCCGCCACCGACCTTGATCTTCGCGGAGCGGAAGCCGCGGTCGTACCAGCGCTTCGCCTCGGCGGCCGCCTCGTCCGGGGACAGAATGCCGATCCAGGCATTGAACGACACCCGGTCGCGCACCGCGCCACCGAGCCAGGTGTGCACCGGCAGTCCGCAGGCACGCGCGACCAGGTCGGTGCAGGCCATCTCGATGGCGGCCTTGGCGTCGAGGAAGGCCGGCTGGACCGCGTCCATCCGGTCGAGGAGCACGTGCACGTTGGACGCATCCATGCCGGTGGCCGCGGGCGCCAGCACGTTGCGGATCACCGCCAGCGAGTCCTCGACCGTCTCCTCCGAATAGCCTGGCGAAGGATCGATGTTGCCCAGCCCGATCGCGCCGCCCGCCGAGGTCATGCGCACGATCACGCTCTTCTGCACCTTCTTGGTGGTGTAGGCGTTCTTGAAGCCCTCTCCCACCAGCGGCACCGCGACGCCGAACGCCTCGATGCGTTCGATCCGGAAGTCACGGGCGTTGCCGGCGGCGGCGGGCGCTGCACCTGCGGCCTTCGAAGCTTCGCGCGTCATCGTGTCCTCCCTTGCTGTCGTCGTTTGAACGGTCCCCGGTCTGCTGCCGGGCTTGCCTGGGCCTTCCGGTTCCAGGCCTGCGCTCAGGCTGCCGCCCTGAGCGCCACGCCCTTGATCTGGGTGCGATGCATCCGGCGCCGGCTGGCAGCGTCGAACGAGTCGCGCCGGTGCAGCGTCGACCGGTTGTCCCAGAGGATCACGTCGCCCACCTGCCATTCCTGCCGGAAGGCGAACTGCGGCTGGCAGGCATGCGCCCAGAGCTCGTCGAGCAGGGCTTCGCTTTCGGCCAGGGACAACCCGAGGATATATCCGTTCCGGCGTCGGCCGAGCAGCAGCGTCTCGCGGCCGGTATCCGGGTGGACGACGATCAGCGGGTGGCGCGCACCGGGCGCCTCGCGCGGATCGGTCACTTCCTTCATCCCGC
>JAIENF010000798.1 GCA_019751575.1 Burkholderiales bacterium | reverse complement strand
GCCTCAGTCGAACCGGCTGCGCATCCAGTTCAGGAAACCGGCCGCGTCCGACCCACCTTCCGGCGGCGCGAACGCCGCGAGCTCGGCGGGCATGCGCTCGGCGAACGGTCCGGCCTTCGCCTCGAACACGACGGTACCGTCTTCCAGCGCGACCAGCGAATGAATCACGCCGTGAGGAACGTCGATGCCGACGCTGTCGCCCCCGGCACGCAGGACCCGCTGGTCGAGCACCGTGCCGGTTTCGTCGAACAGCAGCACGCCGATCGCGCCGCGCAGCACGAACAGCGTCTCGTCCTTGGTCGGATCGAGGTGCCGATGCGGCGGCACGTACGAGTCGGGTTCGATCGCGTTGAGCAGCCGGTTGCTCGGGTAGTCGTTCGCCGGATGGAAGTTCAGGTTCTTCCGGCGCCGCGCAGCGGCACGCGCCTGCCCGGACAGGGCATCGAACATCGGGGCATCGATCCAGCGCGCACTCATGACGAGAATCCCATCAGTAGACGATCTCGACCGCCTCGGGCTTCAGCCACTCGCCCAGCTTGCCGACGAGATCGTCGTGCAGGTTCACGTTCCAGCGTTCGCCGAGCGTGATCGGAACCGTGGCCTGCCCGTTGTCGTACAGGATCTGCACCGGGCACGGCCCCTCGCGGTGCGGCCCGAGCAGGTCCTGCAGCCGGCGGATGTTCGCCTCGGTGGTCGCGGAGGCCAGCTGCCCGTTGCAATGCAGCCGGAGCCCGCGCGCGAACCGGTTGCGCGCCGCGGTCAGGTCGTACACCTTGTCGGCGGAGATCCGTCGGAACGTCTCGCCCGCCTCGCCCTCGGCGCCGCCACGGCGGATGTCGCGCACCTTCACTTCAAGCACCAGCACCGCATCCTCGACGATCGCCTTGCGGTGCAGGTCGTACAGTTCGCCGTACAGCGTGACCTCGACCGCTGCGGTGCCGTCGGACAATGCCACCACGATCAGCCGGTTCGAGCTCTGCGTCTTCAGCTGGCGCACCGATTCGACCACGCCCGCGATCACCTGCGTGGACTGTCCGAAACCGCCGCCACCATACTCGCCGCCCCCGCCACCGCCCGACGACGGCGCCAGCGTGGCCAGCGTCGAGCGCACGAAGCGGCCGATCTCGTCGCGGTAGGCCGAATACGGATGGCCGGACAGGTAGAAGCCGAGCGCGGCCTTCTCTTCGCGCAACTGCACACGACGATCCCAGGGCGCCGGCTCGGGCAGCACCACCTGCGGCCGTGCCTCGGTCTCGGTCGACCCGAACAGCGACACCTGCTGCGCGTTGCGCTCGCGCTGCTCGGCCGATGCGATCGCGATGCCGACCCAGGAGAGCTGGCGCGCGCGGTTGTCGTCGAGTCCGTCGAACGCACCGGCGCGCACCAGCGCCTCGATGACCCGCCGGTTGACCAGCCGCTTGTCGACCCGTGCACAGAGGTCGAACACGTCGCGGAACGGTCCGGCCCTGGTGCGCGCGGCCGCGATGGAATCGATCGCCGATTCGCCGGTACCCTTGATCGCGCCCAGCCCGAAGCGGATGGTCTGGCGGTCGATCGGCACGAAGCGGTACTCGCCGGTGTTGATGTCCGGCGGCAGCACGTCGAGTCCGTTCTCCTTCGCGTCCTCGCACAGCGCGCGCACCTTGTCGGCATCGTCCATCACCGCGGAAAGGTTGGCCGCGAAGAACGCGGCTGCGTGGTGCACCTTGAACCACGCAGTCTGGTACGCCACCAGCGCATAGGCGGCGGCATGCGACTTGTTGAAGCCGTAGCCGGCGAACTTCTCCATCAGGTCGAACATCTCGTTCGCCCGGTCGCCGTCGATGCCGGACTTCGCCGCGCCCTCGGCGAAGATCTGGCGGTGCTGCGCCATCTCTTCCGCCTTCTTCTTGCCCATCGCACGGCGCAGCAGGTCGGCGCCGCCGAGCGAGTAGCCGCCCACGCGCTGCGCCATCTGCATCACCTGCTCCTGGTAGACCATGATGCCGTAGGTCTCGGACAGGACTTCCTCGACCCTCGGGTCCGGATACGACACCTCGTGCCGGCCATGCTTGCGGTCGCAGAACTCCGGGATCAGGTCCATCGGGCCCGGCCGGTACAGCGCCACCAGCGCGATGATGTCCTCGAAGCGGTCGGGGCGCGCCAGCTTCAGCAGGTCGCGCATGCCGCGCGATTCGAACTGGAACACCGCCGTCGTGTTGGCCCGCGCGAACAGCCGGTAGGCCTCGGCGTCGTCGAGCGGCAACTGCTCGAGGCGCACGCCGGCGTCGGGATCGATGCGCGCGATGAACTTGAGCGTCCAGTCGAGGATGGTCAGCGTGGTCAGCCCGAGGAAGTCGAACTTGACCAGGCCCACCGCCTCGACATCGTCCTTGTCGAACTGGCTGACCGCAGCCTCGGTGCCGGCGGCCATGTACAGCGGGCAGAAATCGGTGAGCTTCCCGGGCGCGATCAGCACGCCGCCGGCATGCATGCCTACGTTGCGCACCACGCCTTCCAGGCGCTCGCCCAGCGCCAGCAGTTCGGCCACCTCCTCCTCGGCCTGTTCGCGCGCCTCGATCTGCGGTTCGACCTCGCGCGCGTAGATCACGCCGGAGTCGCCCTCGCCTTCGCGCCGGCGCAGCGTCACCAGCTTGCCCGGCTGGAACGGGATCAGCTTGGCGATCGCATCGCAGAACAGGAACGGCAGGTCGAGCACGCGGCCGGCATCGCGCACCACCGCGCGCGCGGCCATGGTGCCGAAGGTGACGATCTGCGACACGCTCTCGGCGCCGTACTTCTGGCGCACGTAGCTGATGACCTTGTCGCGGCCCTCCTGGCAGAAGTCGATGTCGAAGTCGGGCATCGATACCCGCTCCGGGTTCAGGAAGCGCTCGAACAGCAGGTTGTAGCGCAGCGGGTCGAGGTCGGTGATGCACAGGGAATAGGCCACCAGCGAACCGGCGCCAGAACCCCGGCCCGGGCCGACCGGCACCTGGTTCTGCTTCGCCCAGTTGATGAAGTCGGCGACGATCAGGAAGTAGCCGGGGAAGCCCATCTTGATGATGGTGCCGATCTCGAACGCCAGCCGCTCGCGGTAGCGCGGCATCTCGCGTTCGCGCTCCTCGGGATGCGGGTAGAGCACCTGCATCCGCGCCTCCAGCCCGCGTTCGGCCTCCATGCGCAGGAAGTCGTCCAGCGTGACGCCATCGGGCGTCGGGAAGCGCGGCAGGTGGGTCTTGCCCAGCGTGAGTTCGAGGTTGCAGCGCTTCGCGACCTCGACCGTGTTGGCCAGGGCGGACGGCAGGTCGGCGAACCGCTGCACCATCTCTTCGGCCGGCAGCAGGTACTGGTCGGCGGTGAAGTCCTTCGGGCGCCGCTGGTCGCCGAGCGAATAGCCCTCGGAGATGCAGACCCGTGCCTCGTGCGCCTTGAAGTCGTCCGCGTCGAGGAACTGGATCGGATGGGTCGCCACCACCGGCAACCCGAGCCGCGCCGCCATCGCGGCGGCCGCGCGCAGGTGCGGCTCGTCGTCCGCATGCCCGGCGCGTTGCAGTTCGATGTAGAAGCGGCCGGGGAACCGGGCAGCCCATTCCTTCGCCAGCGACTCGGCCAGTGCCGTGTTGCCGCCCAGGAGCGCAGCCCCGACCTCGCCCTTGCGCGCACCCGAGAACGCGATCAGTCCGTCGCAGCCGTCCCCGTCGAGCCATTCGCGGCGCAGCTCCGGACGGCCGCGGTGCTGGTTCTCGCGGTAGGCGCGGGTGATCAGTTCGCATAACCGGCGGTAGCCCGCCGGGGACTGGCAGAGCAGCAGCAGGCGCATCGGCCGATCGCGGTCGGCCTCCTGGGTGACGACCATGTCGACGCCTGCGATCGGCTTCACGCCGAGCGCCATCGCCGCCCGGTAGAACTTGATCAGTCCGAACAGGTTCGCCGAGTCGGTGATCGCCAGCGCCGGCATGCCCAGCGCCCTGGCGCGCTCCAGCGCGGCGTCCGGCTGAAGCAGGCCGTCGCTGACCGAATACTCGCTGTGAAGGCGAAGGTGGACAAAGGAGGGCTGGGGCATTCGGTCGTCGGCGTCGCGTGATGGCCGCCCATTTTACGCGCCCGCGGCGGTGCGGGCCGCCCGGCCGATGGATGG
>JAIENF010000065.1 GCA_019751575.1 Burkholderiales bacterium | reverse complement strand
AGTTCGGATGCGGCCTGAAACCGGCGGCGGTTGTTGTCGGACGGGTTCCAGCGCCACCACATGCAGGCACTGCCTACGCACAAAGCCGATCCCGACGCGAACGCGGGCGGGCATAGCTTGGACTGCGCATTTTTCTCATTGACCAGCATCGAGATTCCTTGATGGGTGGGCGGCAGCGACGGAGAACGTGTACGGGCTGTTTTGCGTCGCCGCGACGACGTGATGCAGTGCTGCCGCCCATTGAGGGGTTACTTCGTGGGCGGGGTCACCATCCGGTGCGGGAACTTGCCGCGCACATGGGCTCCGAAGTGCGCGCCGACCGACTCGCAGTTGCTGAAGCCGTCGGCGACTTCCTGCGACACGAAGTCGTACTGGTAGACCGCGCCAGTCTTGAACTCGACTTCGAGGGTCTGGGTCGCCGGGTCGTAGCCGTGGCTGGCGATCTGACTGGAATTGCAGGGGGTGCGATCCATGGGTGTCTCCTTGGTGATGGGTTACGCTTCTGCGGGCGTGACAACGCCATCCGCGTCGACGTCGTCCGGCCGCGTCTTGAACAGGCCGCGCTCCGCGCCGACGACCCAGCGCAGAACATCGTCCGGCCTGCGCAACTGATCGCCGCGCATGTTCATGGTCACGACGAAGAAGTCATCACGGCTCCCGAAGTAGCTGATGTGCGCGGCTGCTACCGCCATCGTCTGGACGGACGGAATCGACTTCTTCGGCGTGATCAACTTCGCTGCCTTGGCGATGCGCGCGAGGTAGTGCGCATTCAGGGCGCCAGCGGGCTCCAGTGGTTGGCTGCGCACTGCGAACAGGTTGCGCACCACTTGGCGCCACTCGGGGAACCGGCCCGGGTCTTCTATCTCGGGATCGGCCAAACGGATGCGTTCGTCGACCTCGGTGTCGACGTGGCGCACCAGCAGCAGACCGCGCTCGGCGACCACGGCCATGCCGGACGCCTGGGCGGCCTGCAGCAGCGCCGGGTCGGTGCGATAGATCGCCGGCGCGTCCGCCTCGCCGATGGAATCCACGGCAACGCAGAGCTGCGAGCCATCGGTCGCCGCGATGTAGACGCCACCCAGCGGGTGGGGCTCGACGAACACGCCTTGCAGGTAGTCGCGCGGGTCGTCGTCGGCCTGAAACAGTGCGACGGCGGCGAATAGCTGACCATGACAACGCATCTGAAACTCCTTGAGGGGTGAGAGGCGCCCCGGCAATTCGGCAGGCACCTATCCGGGGTGGTGCGGCAACGTCGCTGTCTCTGGAACAGCGCCGGCTGTCTGAATGCGCGCCTCTCGTTGATCAAACTTCGCTTGTGCCTTCGGCACCGCGATTCATTCGACTCAACGTCCGCGCGTGCAGCCAATGCATGGCTTCCTCGATGTGCGTGAGCGCGCAGGTGTTTTCCTTGCAGCGGTACGGGCCTTCCTGGAACGAGCGCAAGCGGTCCGCGACGACGGCGAGCAGCGCCTCATGCGAAATGCCGTTGGCGCCGACCTCTCCGATCGGCCCGTTCTGGAAGTGGATGTCGACGCCGTAGGCTTCCGATCCGTCCACGTCGATTGCATAGTGGTGATGCGCGCCCCCGTTACCCTGCGCATCCACCGCTGTGATGCTGACCGCGTCATTCCATGGCGGAAGGATGTGATCCTTGATCTTGCGCATTGCCGTCTCCGTGATTGGTGTTCCTGCGGGCTCCGCCCCCGTCTGCCGGCTTGGATACCGGGCCGCGTGCTGCATACGGCGGGCGCGAGCGATCGCAAGGGGGTGTGACACCTTCATCCGGCTCCCGATCGCAGGTACTGCCCGGACCCCATGACTCTCGCGACGTGCTTTCATCACGCTTACCCGCCTCTCGGTGTAATCAGGCCGCTCGCGACGTGGCGATCGGGCGGTTGACGGCGACCAGGCCCGGCACGGACATGTGCTGCTCCTGCGCCTTGGCGAGCTTGTTGGCGGCCGACATGTCGAGCTTCAGCAGCGTGATCAGGTCGTTTCGGCCTTCGACGATGCCGCGCGCGATCAACCTGATTGCGTCCGCCTCGCCCATGCCTTCCGCGAGCTCGGCCACCCAGTTCTTGCGGGCACCGAATCCGGCCGGGGCCGACGGCACGGCCGCAACCACCGGCGCAGCAGCGGCGGCGGTCATCGTGAGCTCGGCCGCCGTCGCCTCGGCGCGATCCGTCGACTGGCGCGCTTCTTCCTCGAGCTTCGCCTGCCGTGCGGCGGCAGCCTGGGCCGCGCGCTTGTTGCCTTCGGCCTCGGCCTTGCGCTGCGCCTCCGCTGCAGCCTCGGCTTCCCGGCGCTTCGCAGCGGCGATCTGCTCGGCCTTCGCACGCTCGGCGGCGGCCTTCGCCTCGGCTTCCTCGCGCAGGCGACGCGCATCGGCAGCGGCCTTGCGCTGGGCTTCGGCGGCGATGCGATCCTGCTCGGACTTCCACTCAAGCAGCTTCGTCTTGTAGATGCCTTCGGCCTTGAGCAGGGCCTCCATGCGCGGTCTGAACATGCCGTCGGCCGTCTCGATGATCTGCTTCGCCGGCGCCACGAACAGGTCGCGCAGTTCCTTCAGGCGCTTGGCCTGCGTCTTGGCCTGGCGCATCTCGTCGTTGGCGATGTCGGCCATCGTGGCGCTGTCGATCACCAGCGCATACGCATCTTCGATCACGGCATCGGCGGTCGACGTCAGCATCGCCGTCATTTCCGGCGTGGGCTGCAGTTCAGCCTTGAGGATCAACTCTTGTGTCATACGTCACTCCGTTCGTTGAATCGGTGAAGGGTCAGACAGGCCACGAAGGTCGACCAGTCAGAGGAATCGCTGAATTCGCGCAGCCGGTACTCGCCGTTGTTCATCAATCGCAAGCCGAAGCGGTGCGGGCTGCACGTCTTGTCGAAGGCGGCATACGCGGCCAACTGCACGCCGATCGCGCGGCCCGCCAGAAACGACCGCTTCAGGTCGATCAGCCACGGCGTGCCCTTGCGGTTGCGGCCGCGCAGATCCAGCGTGCCGGCGTAGCGCAGCGCCGGGTTGTAGTCGCGCTTCTCCGACTGCTCGATCGCGAAGCCGGTTTCGTCCACGAACTTCCGCCAGGCTGTGAAGTACGGGCGCAGCCATTCGGGCAGGGCGTCTTCGTCGAGGTCGTGGTTGGCCTCGAGCTCGACCATCCGGTGGATCGCAACACCTTCCTGCCGCGCGTGCTCCAGCTGCTCAGGCGTCACGAAGTTGTAGCTCGGCGCGATCGGGCGGATGATCTGCGTGACCGACGGCACGACTACCCCGTTCCAGCGGTAGACGTGCGTCGGTTCGTCGAAGGTCAGGCCGTCCACTTCCGCGCCTCCTGAAACCGGGCCTTCGGCAGATCGGCCAGGACCGGCAGGCCGAAGTGCGTGCACAGGTCGTCGACGGTCTTGCCGGACTTCTGGAGGCGCGCGACAAGGTGCGCCACTTCGCCCTCGGTGATGTTCCCGCTTTCGGTGGGCCGCGCCGCCTCGGCAGTCTTCTGCGCCGGCGCGGCCGTCTTCTGCGCGGTCTGCTCGACCACCTCGGCCTCGACCGTTTCCGGCACTTCCGGCTGGCTGCGCGACTGCGGCATGGCGACCGTCGGAGCAGCGGCTGGCGCATCGTCTTCGTCGAACGACTTGCCCAGCATTTCCTCGGCCGTCGGGGCCGCGCCGAATTCCGGGAAGGCCTTGCGCAGCGCGGACGCCTCGGCGCATTTCGCCAGCTGCCCGTAGGCGCGCTTGAACCACATGGCGTTGGGAGCAATCGACTTCTCCGGCCCTCCCTTGATCGCGTAGCACTCCTTCCACCGCTCGATGGCGGGGAACTCTGCCACCAGGCCGGACGCAAGCTGGCGCCGCACGACGATCTTGCACCACGCAGGGTAGGTGACGCTCACCCCACCGATCGTCTCGGTCACGTCCGGACCGTACTCGGGTTCCGACATGCCGGCGAACTGGCCGGTGCGCGCAGCCATGATCCGGTACAGGCCGATCCCGGGCATGATCACGTCGCGCATGCGCTTGGACTTGCCGTCCCACATCGGCACGATGTGCACCGGCTTCTGCATCACGTCGAGGTTGGCGGCCTTGCAGTATTCGACCGCCATCGCGATCGATGT
>JAIENF010000248.1 GCA_019751575.1 Burkholderiales bacterium | reverse complement strand
GTGCCGCAGCCGCCGTGTCTTCGCGGATCACCTGCTCGGCCGCCACCGCGTCGCCGGCGCGTATCGCGGCGACCAGTTCGCGCAGCCCGCGCATCGCCTGGGTCGAACGCGCGCGGGAACGGTCGGCATGCGAAAGCCCGACCGCGCGCCAGCGCCAGATGCGCGCGTGCAGTCCGCCGAGCATCGACGACAGCACCTCGCTGCGCGCGCCATCGAACAGCACCGCGTAGAAGCGGTTCTTCGCGGCGAGGATGCCGTCGGCCGCGCCCGCCTTGTAGGCGGCCTCGACATCGCGCAGGGCGGCAGCCAGCCGGTCCAGCGCATCGGTCGGCGCGCGTTCGATGAACAGGCGCGCCGCCAGCGCCTCGAGCGAGGCCCGGATCCGGTACAGGTCGACGGCCTCCGAGCGCGACAGCGCGCGCACCACGGGCCCCTTGTTGGGCACCGTCTCGACCAGGCCCTCCGATTCGAGCTGGCGCAGCGCCTCGCGGATCACGGTGCGCGACACGCCGACCCGGTCGATCAGCTCGCGTTCGGTCAGGCGCTGGCCTGGCGCGAGGTCGCCGGCAATCACCGCCGCGCGCAACCGGTCGACCACCTGCTGGCGAAGCGGCGCGGCGAGCGCCCTCACGGCCAGGCGGACCGGCGGTTCGGGTACGGCAGCGGTATCGGGCGGCTGGTCCATGGTCAGGGTCGAGTGTAAGGCAGGCCCGCAGGTTTGTCCGACCGTATTACGGTATTATGCGACCACCAGAACGATGAACTCCAAGGAGCGTTTCAAGATGAGCGAACCCATCAAAGTCGGCATCGTCGGCCTCGGCCGCTGGGCCAAGGTACTCACCCGCGCCGCGCGCGCGTCGACCAGCATCCGCATCGTGACCGGCTACAGCCGCTCGCAGGAAAAGCGCGACGCCTTCCAGGCGGAATTCGCCGACAGCGGGTTCAAGTCGGCGCCGTCGATGGAAGCGATGCTCGCCGATCCGTCCATCAAGGGCGTGATCATCACCGTGCCGAACGAGCAGCACCTGCCGGTGGCCGAGCAGATCGCCAGGGCCGGCAAGCACATCTACACCGAGAAGCCGATCGCCGCCGAACTGTCGGACGGCCTGAAGATCGAGGCGTTGCAGAAGCAGTACGGCATCACCGTCACCGTCGGCCACTCGGCCCGCCTGCTGGCCGGCGTGCGCATGATGAAGGAGAAGATCGATGCCGGCGAACTCGGCCGCGTCGGCTTCATCGAGGCGAACTTCTCGAACGAGCGCGCGCTCGAACTGACCCCGCAGACCTGGCGCTGGTACAAGGACAAGGCCCCCGGCGGCCCGCTGTCGCAGCTCGCGGTGCACATGTTCGACATCGTCCACCTGCTCGGCGGCGACGTGTCGCAGGTCTCCTCGATCGCCTCCAAGCTGTCGCCGGTCGGCGCCGAGGTCGACGACCAGTCGATGTCGCTGGTGAAGTTCGGCAACGGCACCGTCGCCTATGTCGGCACCTGCTGGACCTCGCCCGGCATCTTCTCGGTGCGCGTGTTCGGCTCGAAGGGGCTGATGCACTATGAGGTCGACTTCGGCACCTGGGACACGCCGTCGAACCTGCACAAGACCTCGGCGCTGTACATCCAGCGCGGCAAGGACTGCTACGGCAAGCGCGAAGACCTGGCCATCCCGGCGAGCGACATGTTCCGCGACGAACTCGAGCAGTTCGCGCAGAGCTGCGTCACCGGCACCGTGCCGATGCTGTCCGCCCACAACGGCAACGTCGCGATCGCGATGATGAACGCCGCGCTGAAGTCGATCGACCGCAACGGCGCGCTGGTGCCGATCGACGAAGTGATGGAAGCAGCCCGCAAGGCCTGACCCGAGAAAGGACACAGACATGCTCCCGACCCGTTACTTCATCGACCTCACCCAGCCCGAGATCGCCGCGCAGCTGAAGCACAACCCGCTGGTGATCCTGCCTGCGGGCAGCGTCGAGCAGCACGGCCCGCACCTGCCCACCGGCACCGACATCTACGCGTCGAACGTGATCGGCAATGCGGTCGCCGAACGCATGGACGGCCTGGTCCTGCCCGGCGGCCCGCTCGGCGTGACGCCGATGCACATGCCGTTCGAGGGCACGATCACGCTCTCGCCCGAGACCTACCAGCGCGTGGTCGTCGAGACCTGCGAATCGACCGCACGCCACGGCGCGCGCGACCTGCTGATCCTCAACTGGCACGAAGGAAACATCCCGTCGCTCGCGCTGGCGTCCGAGAAGCTGCACCGCGAGCACCACATGAACGTGGTGGTGGTGCAGGCCTGCTATGTCGCCGCCGAACTGTATGGCCACGACTGCGGCGGCCTGACGCACGGCGGCGAGATCGAGGCGCTGGCGGTGCTCGCCTATCGCCCCGACCTGGTCCACCTCGACCGCATCGACTATTCGTCCGACCATTCGCAGGGCCGCAAGTGGGACAAGCTGCGCCGCACCCATGCCTTCCAGCCGGTGCTGCGCGACATCAAGACCATCGCCCCGACCGGCTGGTACGGCGCGCCGGAGCACGCCACCGTCGACAAGGGCCTGAAGATGCTGTCCGACATCGCCGATGCGATCGCGAAGGAAGCCAGCGAGCTGTTCCGCATGCTGGCCGAGGCGCAGGGCGGTACCGCCGAGATCAAGCAGCTCAAGCTCGCCAGCTGATCGAAGGAGCCCCAGACATGGCACGCGTATTCACCCAGGCCGGCGCGAAGTCGATGGGGCTCCCCGGCCGCAAGTCGATCGAGATCGCCTCGCAGTCCATGGGCACCGACAACGTGACCCTGCGCTACGTCGAGATCCCGGTCGCGAAGCCCGGCGACGGGCCGCGCAAGCCGCACCGGCACGACGGCTTCGAGGAAGTCATCCATGTGCTGGAAGGGAGCGGTTGCACCGAGGCCGACAGCGGCAGCTATCCGCTCGCCGCCGGGGACACGATCGTGCTCCCCTCCGGCGAATGGCATGCCACCCGCAACACCGGTGACACCACGCTGAAGCTGCTCTGCTTCTTCCCGGTCGGCGACATCGCCACCCGCACTTCCAACGGCTGAACGAATCCCGATGCCCACCGACATCCTCTGCCTTCGCCCCGAGTCCGACTTCACCCGCGTCGGCGTCGCCATCCCTGCCGGTCCGTCGATCGCCTTCCGTGCGCCCGATGCCGCCGACGTGCCCGACCTGATGAAGGAAGCGCGGGTGCTGGTGATCCCGGCGGTCGGGCCGAAGCTGGCGCCCGCGCTGTTCGAACCGGCGAAGTCGCTGAAGCTGGTGCAGATCACCGGCGCCGGCGTCGACCGGCTGGACCAGCCGACCCTGACCCGCCTCGGCATCCCGGTCTGCAACGTGCCCGGCGGCAGCAATGGCGCGCTGGCCGAGTACGCGGTCGGCCATGCCCTCGCGCTGCTGCGCCGGTTCAGCTGGGCGGACGCAGAGGTCAAGCAGGGCAACTATGTCGCGTTCCGCAGCCGGATGGTCGCCGACAACCTGTCCGGCCTGGACGGGATGCAGGTCGGCATCGTCGGCATGGGCACGATCGGCATCGCGGTCGCGCGTGCCTTCGCGGCGTTCGGCTCGCGCATCGCCTTCTTCGACCCGGCGCCGCGCGATCCGGCGGCCGTCGCACAGCTCGGGGCCACCTCGATGCCGCTGGATGCGCTGCTGTCCTCCAGCGACGTGGTTTCGCTGCACGTGCCGCTGCTGCCGCAGACGACCAACCTGATCGGTGCGCCGCAGCTCGCGCGGATGAAACCGACCGCCGTGCTGCTCAACGCCTCGCGCGGCGGCATCGTCGACGAGGCAGCGCTGGCGCAGGCCCTGTCCGAGGGGCGGCTGTTCGGCGCCGCGGTCGACGTCTACTCGACCGAGCCGGCACCGAAGGACAACCCCCTGCTCTCGCTCACCGGCGAGGGGGCGTCGCGGCTGCTGCTGACGCCGCACATCGCCGGCGTGAGCCGGCAGGCCTCGGCGACGCTGTTCAAGGTCGCGCTCGAGAACGCGATGCGCGTGCTGGCCGGCGAGGCCGCGCTGCACCGGGTGTACTGACCGGCGCTTGCGCTGGATCAACAGCGTCGCCGGCTCCGGGCGGCACGATGTC
>JAIENF010000697.1 GCA_019751575.1 Burkholderiales bacterium | reverse complement strand
CCTGTCCGATGCCGTGCTCGGCGCTGATCGAGCCGGAACGCTCGTGCACCAGGCGGAACACCACCTCGTTGACATCAGTGGCCGCGATCGCGACCGGATCGTCGCGCATCCGCCCGGGCACGTAGCAGTTGTAGTGCAGGTTTCCGTCTCCGATGTGCCCGAAGCACACGACCCGCACGCCGGGGAACGCGGCTTCCAGCCGTGCACCGGCCTCGTCGATGAACGACGGGATGTCGCTGGTCGGCACCGAGATGTCGTGCCGGTAGAGCAAGCCTTCGTTCTTCGACGCATCGGGGATCGACTCGCGGATGCGCCACAGGGCCTGCGCCTGCGCATCGCTCTCGGCCAGCACCGCATCGCTGACCAGCCCGGCCTCGACTGCATCGCCCAGCGCCTGTTCGAGCGCCGGCCTCAGGTCGGACTCGTTGCGCGGGTCGTCCACGTTGGTCAACACGTACCATGGCGAAGCCGCCTCGAGCGGGTCGCGCGTGCCGGGTATGTGGTTGAGCACCAGTTCGATGCTGAACCGCGAGATCAGCTCGAACGCGCTGACCCGGTTGCCGACCTGTTCGCGCAGCCGGCCGAGCAGCGCGATCGCAGCCGCGGGATCGGGAACCGCGGCAAACGCGGTCACCGAAGTGCGCGGCATCGGAAACACCTTCAGCACGGCACCGGTGATCACGCCGAGCGTGCCTTCGGAACCGATGAACAACTGCTTCAGGTCGTAGCCGGTGTTGTCCTTGCGCAGCCCGCGCAATCCGCCGAGCACGCTGCCGTCGGCCAGCACCACTTCGAGCCCGAGCGTGAGGTCGCGCGTGTTGCCGTAGCGAAGCACGTTGACGCCACCCGCGTTGGTCGCGAGGTTGCCGCCGATCTGGCAGCTGCCCTCCGCACCGAGGGACAACGGAAACAGCCGGCCGGCCGCCGAAGCCGCCTGCTGCACCGTGGCCAGCACGCAACCCGCCTCGACCGTGATCGTGTCGTTCAGCGGGTCGAGCGCAAGCACCCGGTTCATCCGTGCCAGCGACAGCACGATGGTGCGACCGTCCATCGTCGGCGTCGCGCCACCGCACATGCCCGTGTTGCCGCCCTGCGCGACCACGGCGATGCCGGCATCGGCACAGATGCGCACGACGGCCGCCACTTCGGCGGTGTCCGCCGGGCGGACCACCGCGATCGCGCGACCCTTGTAGAAGCCTCGCCAGTCGCTCAGTGCCGGCGCAACGTCCGCCGGGTCGACCAGCACGTTCGCGCCGCCGACCGCCTGCGCCAGTCGCTCGACCAGCGCCGCGACCGCGGCCGCCGGATACTCCGTGTGTGGTTCCATGATTCCCTGCATGCCTGGTTCGAAATCCGTCGTCATGCGCCGGTTCAGCCCGCGCCGCGCTCGATCATCGACTTCAGCACGTCGAAGTTCGCAGCGTCCATCGATATCTCGCGCGCGTTGATCCGGCGGTCGAGTTCGGTCACCGCATCGTTCGCCGGGGTCGGGATGCCCAGTTCACGCCCCTTCGCGGCGACCAGCCCGCTGATCCAGGCGATCTCGCTGACCCTTCCCTTCAGGTGGTCATGGATCGGCGCGGTGCGCCCGCCACCGACATGCGACATCAGCGTCTTCATCGTGGTCACCAGGTTTTCGTCGCTGGTGCCGGCGAACTCGTCGGCGCGGATGCCGAACAGCGGCTGCATCCGGTAGCCCAGCGCCGCACCCACCGCCATCGATTCGCGGCCGAGCCTGACCGACACGTCGTACATGCCGGGCAGCGCCACCGCTTCGAAATTGCGCAGGCCGAGCAGGCTGAACGGCCCCATGGTCATCGAGTTGGCGATCAGCTTGGTCCACTTGGCGCCCGCGATGTTGTTGCTCACCTCGCAGCGGCCGACGTTGCCCATCAGGGCGGCGATGTCGCGCACCCGCTGGGTGTAGCTGCCGTCGAGCTCGCCCACGGTGAACCAGGTGCCCTCGCGGGTGGTGTTGCGCTGGATGCGGCCCGGGGTGAACAGTTCGGCCTGCAGTTCGACCACGCAGCCGACCACGCGCGATGCGCCGACGATCGAGGCAAGCGCGTCGTCGTTCATCCCGTTCTGGGTACCCACGAGGGTGCCCCCGGGCTTCAGGAACGGCTTGATGAACTCCGCCAGCCAGCGCGTGTCGTTCGACTTCGCCGCGAGCAGCACGATATCGAAGGCGACGTTCTCGGCGGCGACATCGCACAGGTCGAGCGCCTTCACCGGCACATGGAATGCCGAATCCTTGAACTGCACATGCAGGCCGTCTGCCTTCATGGCCTGGACATGCGCCGGCCACTGGTCGATCAGCGTCACGTCATGGCCGGCCAGGGTGAGGTCGGCGCCGACCGCGCTGCCGATCGCACCGGTACCGAGTATGGCTATCTTTGTCTTCATGCCCGGCAAACTAGGGCAGCGCCCGCGGTACGTCAAGCACCACCGGCGGGGATGTTCCTGTCGAGCGCGACTGGCCCATCGCCGCCGGTGCGCGGCGTCGCGCCTACTCGAGCGTGGCGCCGGCGAACTTCACCGCATCGCCCCACTTCGCCCAATCGGCCCGCAGCATGTCGGCGAACTCCTGCGGCGTGCTGCACCACGCGTTCGCATCCATCGCATCGAACTTTCCGATGAAGCCTGCGTCCTTGCACGCCGGGCGGATGGCGTTGTAGAGGACGGACAGCACCTCCTTCGGCGTGCCTGCCGGGGCGACGAGACCGTTCCAGGTCGACACCAGATAGCCCGGGAAGCCCTGCTCGGCCACGGTGGGCACCTCGGGCATCTGGTCGAGTCGTCTGTCGCTCGATACGCCGAGCACGCGCAGCTTGCCGCCCTTGTAATGGCGCAGCACCTCGGACACGCTGCCGAACACCATGGGCACGTGGCCGCCGATCAGGTCGGCGATCGCCGGCGCGACGCCCTTGTAGGGCACGTGCACCATCTTCACGCCAGCGCGCTGCAGGAACAGCGCCATCGTGAGATGTGCGGCCGATCCGTTGCCCGACGAGCCGTAGGCGAGCTGGGCCGGGCGTGTCTTCGCGAGCGCGACCAGCTGCTGCACGTTCTTCGCCGGCAGGCTCGGGTGCACGGCGAGCGCGAAGAAGCTCGTCGAGATCACCGAGATCGGCACGAAGCTCTTGAACGGGTCGTAACGGACCTTGCCCATCTGCGGCACGATCGACATCTGCGCGAGCGAGGCCATGAACAGTGTGTGGCCGTCCGCCGGAGCCTGGGCGACGAACTCGGCCGCGATCGTTCCGCTCGCGCCGGTTCGGTTCTCGACGGTGACGGGCTGCCCGAGCGTCCGGGCGAGCCACTCGGCCGAAAGGCGGGCGACGCTGTCGGTACTGCCGCCGGGCGGGAAGGGCACCACGATGCGGACCGGCTTGTCGGGCCAGCCGGCATGCGCGGCGGGTGCCCCGCCGATAGCGGCGAGGATGGCGGCGAGGATGGAAGCGGCCGCGGTCGTGGTGGCTGCGCGTCTCGCTGCGCTCATCGGCCCAGCCCCGCCGCCTTGACCGCTTCGGCGTAGACCGGCTGCTCGGCCTTGATGATCGCGGCCATCTGTTCCGCGGTGGAGCCGATGGGTTCGACGCCGAGCTGTTCGAGCCGCTCGGCGATCGCGGGTTCGCGCGCCAGCGACTGTATCGCTGCGGATACCATCTCGATGACCGCGCGCGGCGTCTTCGCCGGCGCGAGCATGCCCTGCCATGCGGTGATCTCGAAGCCGGGAAGCACCTCGCCCACCGACGGGATGCCAGGCAACTGCTTCAGCCGCTGCGGCGTCGACACCCCGATGACGCGGATGCGCTCGTTCTTCGCGTGGCTCATCACCTCGCCGGAATTGCCGAACAGCATCGGAACCTGTCCGCCGATGAGGTCCGCGATCGCCGGGCCGCCGCCCTTGTAGGGGATGTGCACCATGTTCAGGCCCGCGCGCGCGAGGAACAGCGCACCGGCCAGGTGCCCGACCGAGCCCTCGCCCGGGGACGCGAAGTTGAGCTTGCCCTGGTTAGCCTTCACGTGCTCGATGAACTCGCGCAGCGTCTTCGCCGGCACGCCGGCGTGGATGGCGAGCACCAGCGCCCCGCGG
>JAIENF010000507.1 GCA_019751575.1 Burkholderiales bacterium | reverse complement strand
TGACGCAGGTCAGTGAACGGGCCGCCGCGCTGTTTCCCGGAGGAACCCGCAGTTCCATGGGCTACATCCGCGAACTGCGCGACGGACGTTGAACGTGGCGCTCCCGCGCGCTTCGACGGCGTCGTTGCATGTCGCGGAACCCCACGCGTTCTACTCGAGCCGCCCGCGACTGGTGGTGGACGCCACCGTGGTCGCAGCCCACCTGTTTGCCGAACCCGAGGCACCGCTCGCGGCCGCCGCGCTTCAGGCGCGCGCCCTGCATGCGCCTGACCTGATCGACTACGAGCTGATCAGTGTCGCCCTGAAGAAGATCCGCCGCGAACGGCTTCCGCAGGCGGCCGTCACGTCCGCACTCGCCCTGGTCGACGGGATGGCGATCGAACGCCATCGGCTCGACATGTCCAGCGTCCTGCGGCTGGCGGATCGCTACGCGCTCACTGCATACGACGCGGCCTATCTCAGTCTGGCAGAACTGCTGGGCGCACCGCTGGCCACGTTCGACGAGCAGCTCGCGGCGGCTGCGCGCGAACATCTGGCGCAGCCGCCGCCCCATGGGGAAGGCGACGCCGCATGACATCGTCGATGCCGCGAGGTGCTCAGGCACCTGGCGAGTGACGGGATGCGGGGATCCAAGTACCGCGACTCCAGCGGCACGCGCAGCGTACCGGTCGGGCTCGCCGCGACCGGTACGCTGCGGGCGGCCACCGGTAGGTAGATCATCCCGCCGTTGCCGATCGGCACCGACTGCACCGATGCCGGAATGTGCAGCAGGAAGGTGCGATCCCGCACCGCCGCCGCGGAGTACACGGCCGCATGCCGCGCTCCGGAAGGCACCGGCACCTCGCCCCGGAAGTGGCTGCCACGCAACAGGTCGCCGGCCTGCCGAAGGGCCGGGCTCACCCCCGGGCGGATCGGCTCGTGCCGCTCGTCGAGCCAGAGCACGGACGGGACAAACACCCGCGCCGCGCCCCCCAGCTGCGGGAACGTGTCGATTCGCAGCACCTGCGCGCGTGTGGAGGCCGGCAGGCTGAATGAATCGGCCCGGGTATCGCGGAGGCTCACTGGCATGCGTCAGGCCTTCAGCGACGACCGTGGAAATCCCTCTAGATCCCGGACACATCCAGTATTGCCACTACGACAGCTGAAGTTGTGCGGCGGCAACAGGAAAGCGAAGGTCGTTCGTTTGCGACGGAGGCGGTGGTCGCGAAGCCACCCGATGGAGCCGGTCCTAGATCTGGCGATCGCGGCACAGCGCGAAGCCGGCGTAGCGCAGGCTTGGCTGTCGGCGGACCACACGGGTCTTTCTCGAGCAAGTCGTACCGCGCGACTGCAGCGATGCGATCATCGCGCACCTGGCCTATCCGGCGGTACTGACGGGCACGGTCAGTATTCCCTGCCGGCATGGTGCATGCCAGACCGCATCTTGAGCGCCAGCGCTGCAGGGGCTACAGTCGTCCCTCGCCAGCCGCCCGTGGATACCTGGACTGGCCGCGGCAGACGAGGAGAGGCGCAGTGGCAAGGCTCGACGGAAAGGTTGTCTGCCTCACCGGTGCCGGTGCCGGCATCGCGAAGGCGACCGCGCGCGCCTGTGCGCGCGAAGGCGCCAGCGTCGCGCTGTTCGAGATCGATGGCGCGCTGGGCGCATCGGCTGCGCGCCAGATCAACGACGAAGGCGGGCGTGCACTGTTCGTGCAGACCGACGTCACGCAGGATGGCGACGTGCGCGACGCGATCGCCGCCACCGTACTGGCCTTCGGCCGGATCGACGTGCTGTTCAACTGTGCCGGTGGCTCCTCGCAGGAGGACCGCCCGGTACACGAGATGGACCTGGACGTCTGGCACCGCACGGTGGCGCTGAACCTGCTGCATCCCTTCCTGATGTGCCGCCATGCCATCCCGCACATGATGCAGGCCGGCGGTGGCTCGATCATCAACGTCACCTCGCACCTCGGGCTGGTCGGATCGGTCAAGCCGGCCTATGCGGCGACCAAGGGGGGCATCATCTCGTTCACGAAGACGCTGGCGGCGCAGTATGCGGCGCACGGCATCCGCGCCAATGCGATCGCGCCCGGATCGGTGCGCACGGAACGTGCGATCGGCCGCTACGAGGGCGGGGGCTTCGACCCGGCTTCGCCGGCCGCGCGCGAGCGGGCGACGTTCCAGAAGCTGTATCCGTTCTCGAAGGGCGAACCGGACGACATCGCGCCGATCGCCGTGTTCCTGGCATCCGACGAGTCGCGGATGCTGACCGGCACCACCATCGCCGCCGACGGCGGACGGTCGAGCTACCTGAAGGTCTACGCAGGCGATTGACCTGCGGCACCGCGCGGGATCGGTCGCCGTCGGGCAAGGTAGGCCACCACCACCAGCACCGCGATGGCGGACAGGACGTGCTTGATCGTGTGTCCGCTGACGATGCCACCGGTGATATCGAACACGAGGCGGTCGTTGCGGTCGAACACGAGTGCCAGCGCATACAGGGCGATGACCGACACGATGAAGCCGCCGCCCGTGTAGCGGGGCGGATAGAGCCAGACCAGGCAGACGATGCAGAGCATCGGCCACGCCTGCATCAGCAGGTAGGGGCGCAGGTCACCGGCGCCGCGCGCTTCGCTCCAGCCCCAGTAGAGCACGCTGCCGATGCCGGCGGCCAGCAGCACCGGCAACAGCCGCAGCCCGGCGCGAACACCGACACGCTCGCAGAGGATCGCCGCGAACCAGGCCATGAACGCCAGCATCATCGCCAGGCGATCGAGCATCAGGCCGTGGTTGTCCGGGTCGAGATGGTAGTAGCCCGATCCGAGTCCGATCGACACGATGCCGATGAAGAACAGCCCGTACGGGATCGCCTCCGTGCGATGCTCGAACAGCGGTCGATGGCGTGCGCGCCACAGCAGTACCAGGCCGATCGCTCCCGACAGGATGAACAGCAGGTTGGAGCCGGTATCCAGGCAGTTGGGCAGCCAGCCGCAGTCGCGCCGGTCGGCGAACTGGTGGTACTCGAGTGGCTGCGGCATCGGCGGCAGCAGGGCCGCTCCGATCGCCATCGCTGCGGCGAGCACGACCAGCCCGATCGCCGCGCTCGCAGGACGCGCGCGGTTCATGCGGCCGGTCCTGTCGCCCGTGCCGTTACCGCTGCCATCACGGCCGCTGGTGGGCCCATCCGAGCAGCGCGTCGAATGCAGGCTGCGCAGCCAGTGCCTTCGGATGGTTGACGATCATCACCACCACGCTGCGCCGTCCGCGCGCGTCGAGCACGTAGCCCGCGATCGCCCGCACGTCGTTGAGCGTACCGGTCTTGATGTGCGCCTGGCCGGCCACGCCGGTGTTGGCGAGGCGCCGGCGCATCGTGCCGTCCGAGGCGACCAGCGGCAGGGATGCCATCAGCTCCGGCATCACCGGCGAACGGAATGCGGCGACGAGCAGGTCGGAAAGGCCGCGCGGGGTCATGCGCTCGATGCGCGACAGGCCAGAGCCATTCTCGATCACCAGCGACGGCAGCGACAGCCGCTTGCCGCGTGCCCAGTCGCCGACCGCCTGCGACGACTTGGCCCAGGTCGCGGGACCGCCCTGCACCTGCGCGCCGATGGCGAGATAGACCTGCTGCGCCATCACGTTGTTGCTCCACTTGTTCACGTCGCGCACGATCTCGGACAGGGCGGGCGAAGTGTTGCTTGCCAGCACGCGCGGCCGTTCGCCTGCGCTGCCGTCGCGTACCTGCCCGGTGATCGTGCCGCCCAGCTCGCGCCAGAGCTGCTGGAACAGGCCCGACACATACTCGCGGTGCGACAGCACGCTGATCGGCAACAGGCGCTCGCCGCAGGCGACCGGGAAGCTCCCGCCCACGGTCACCTTTGCGGCGTTCGCGCTGCCCTGCACGTCGACGCCCAGCTTCGCCATCGGATTGCCGCAGTCGAGCGCCGGATCGGCCTTGATCGACACGCCGAGCGTCACCTGGGGCAGCGGCGGATCGAGGCTCACCGTGACCGCGGCGCGCAGCGGGTCGGGCAGCAGGCGCACCATCACCGCGCGGAAGTTGACGAGCAGCGCATCGGGCGGGGTGTTGTATGGCCGCGAAGGTTCGTTGTCGAACACC
>JAIENF010000464.1 GCA_019751575.1 Burkholderiales bacterium | reverse complement strand
CAGCCGGTTCAGGTCGGCCAGCGCCGCATCATTGCTGCCCTTGATGAACAGCGCGGTCGCCCGGTTGGCCAGTGCGTCGCGCGAACCGGGTTCGATCTCGATCGCGCGGGTGAAATCGCGCAGTGCAGCCTCGATGTCGCCCAGTTGTGCATGCAGCGTGCCGCGGTTGTAGAAGCTCGACGATGAGCGCGGGTTGGCTTCGACGGCACGCTGCAGGTCGGCCATCGCGCGCGCCGGCTCCTTCGCGGCCATCCAGAGCGTCGCGCGGGCGGCCAGCGTGTCGGCGTCGTCGGGGCGCAGCGCGAGGCTGCGCTCGATCGCTTCCTGCGCCGGTCCGGCCTGTCCCATGCGCAGCAGCGCCAGGCCCAGGTTCGTCCAGCCGATCGGATTCTTCGGCGCGAGGCGGGTCGCCTGGGCCGCGGTGTCCGCCGCGCCGCGCAGGTCGCCCAGGGCGAGCAGCGCGGCCGCCGCATTGGCGGCGGGCTCGCCACTGGCCGGCCGCAGTTCGAGCGCGCGGCGGTAGTAGCCGAGGGCCTCCTTCGGCTGGCCCAGTTGCATCAGCGCGACGCCTGCGTTGAGGTTCGCGCTGAACTCGCCCGGTGCGATCGTGATCGCCCGCTGGAAGTCGGCCAGGGCCTCGCGCGCACGTCCGAGGCGCAACTGCTCGAGGCCGCGCACGATGAACGGTCGCTCGGCGCCGAGCTGCCAGGGTTCATCCAGCTTCTTCACCGCATCGTCCCACACGCGGTAAGGCGTCTCGAAGCTGGCGAGCCGGTTCGAGGCCGGGAAGCACAGCACGACGGCGGCGACCAGCAGGACGCCGAGCGCGACGCGGGTGGGCAGCAGGTGGCCGAGCAGCGGCAGTGCCGCCGGCAGCGCGAACATCCACAGGTAGCTGCGGTACAGGACCATCGGCTCCTGCAGCCTCACCGTGGACAGTTCGGTGCTGAACAGCAGCAGCGGCGCGAGCAGCGCGAACCCGAGCAGCCGCAGCGTGCGTCCGGCGAGCAGCATCCAGGTCGCGAGCGCGGCGTAGCCGATGGCCAGCGGCACTCCCAGCAGCTGGGGCATCTCGGTCAGCGTGCGTGCGAACCCGGGCCGCAGGTCGATCGACATCCAGGAGGGGTTGGGCAGCAGCCAGGTGCCGAGGTAGCCGAAGAACAGCCAGAGCTGGGTGAGCACCGACAGCGGATACACGTCCTCGATCGACAGTTGCGGGCGCGCACCGTCGACCTCGGCCAGCATCTCGGCCACGAACGGTTCGTATGGCGCGCCGAAGATGCCGCGCGTGCGCGCGATCACGAACAGGGCGATCGCCGCGTAGAGCAGGATCGGCAGCCACAGCGAGCGCAGCAGGGGCAGCAGCGCGGCGAGCGACTGTCCGAAGGAGCGCCGGCCCGCCGGCTGGCCGCTGGACGCGTCCACGCCGCGATCGGCGCGCCCGCCATCGACCAGCACCGCCAGCGCCAGCGCGACGGCCGGCAGCATCACGGCGTGTTCCTTCGAGAACAGCGCGACGAAATAGCACAGTGCGGCGGCCAGGTACCAGGCCGCCCGCCCGCCCGCCATGCCGCGCAGGAAGCACAGCAGCGACAGGATCGAGAACAGCGTCGCCATCACGATGCTCCGCTGCACCAGGTAGGCGACGCCGTACACCGCGACCGGGTGCACGGCGAACAGCAGCGCGCCGGCGAAGGCATACCAGCAGGGTGCGTCGTCCGACCAGTCGGTCATGCCGGGCAGGCGGCCGGGCTGTTCCCTGGCCGGCAGCAGCACCTGCTCGAACACCGTGCGCAGGAAGATGAAGAGTGCGATGCAGGTGGCCGAGTGCAGCACGAGGTTGATCGAACGATGGACCGGCAGGCTGTCGCCGGCCAGCGCCCACGTCCAGCCCAGCGTCACGTAGGAAAACCAGCGGAGATCGAACGCGAACATCGACTGTGCATACTGGCCGAGCACGCGCGGCGTCATCAGCGCGCGGTCGTCGAACACCAGCGGGTTGTCGAGCGAGCGGAAGTAGAGCGCGACCACGGCGATCGCCAGCGCGGCACACAGCGCCCCGACCAGCAAGCCGCCTGCCCTGAAACGATCTGGCGAAGCGGAGGGCGCGGACACCGGCGAGGACATCGGTCAGGCGTCCCGGCCGATCAGCCCGGCGATGAATTCCCATTCGGCCGGCTCGACCGGCGTGATCGACAACCGGTTGCCCCGCTGCAGGATGCGCAGGCCGGCCAGTTCCGGATGGGCCCGCAGTTCGGCCAGCGGCACCAGCCGTGTCTTCTTCACCAGCTTCATGTCGACGTTCATCCAGCGCGGTGCCTCGGGCGTGGACTTCGGGTCGTGGTACTCGCTGGCCGGATCGAACTGGGTGATGTCCGGGTAGGCCTTCTTCGCCACCTTCATGATGCCGGCGATGCCCGGTTCCGCGCAGCTCGAGTGGTAGAAGAACGCGAGGTCGCCGACCGCCATGTCGTCGCGCATGAAGTTGCGCGCCTGATAGTTGCGCACGCCCCACCAGGCCGCCGTGCGTCCCGGTTCCTTCGCGAGTTGGTCGACGCCGAAGACATCGGGTTCGGACTTCATCAGCCAGTGGCGCATGGGCGGGACGGTAATCTCTGCGGGAGGGGCGGGCAAAGTATATCGAGTTGGCCCGGCATCGGCGCTGCGGGTTGGCGATCGGTGTTGGGCTAAACTCCGGTCATGGAGGCAGCATGGCCCCGGATCGAGATCAGATACTTCGCACGTTGTCTGCCCATCGCCAAGAGCTTGCGCAGCGCTTTGGCGTGAAGCAGCTGAGCCTGTTCGGCTCGGCTGCCCGCGACCAGTTGCGGGACGACAGCGACGTAGACGTCCTCGTCGAGTTCGATGGGGATGCGACCTACGACGGTTATTTCAAGCTGCAGGACTATCTTCAGGCGCTGCTGGGCCGCTCGGTGGACCTCGTGACCGAGCGAGGGCTCAAGCCCCGTGCACGGCAGCACGTACAGAAGGACCTTGTCCGTGTCGCGTGACTGGCTGCTGTATCTCGATGACTTGATCGGGAGCGCTGAAAAGATCGAACGGTTTCTTCATTCGGCTACGCTGGAAGCATTCCGCAATGATGACCTGTTGTTTGATGCTGTTCTGCATAACCTGCAGGTCATCGGTGAAGCCGTGAAGAAGATGCCCGATGAAGCCAGGGCGATGGCGCCTGACGTCGACTGGTCCGGGCCGGCGCGCCTGCGGGATCTCATCGCACACCACTATTTCGCGGTCGATCCCCAGATCGTCTGGGAAGCAGCCACGAGGCATGTTCCGCACTTGCTGCGCGAGGCGAAGAACCTTCGGAGTCGCGTGGAAGCCGGCTGATGCCAACGCCGACGGGCGCGAAAAAGTGACTCGCAGGGGCGTTATCGCTCGCTCAGCCGGCCGCGACCAACCGCGCGAACGGTGCCGTCCAGCCGACGATCCCGCCCTGCGCGCGCACCATCTCGAGCGTCGCCTGGTGGAATGCGGGGAAGTAGCTGGCACAGGCATCCTCCACCAGCAGGCAGTCGTAGCCGCGGTCGTTCGCCTCGCGCATCGTCGTCTGCACGCAGACTTCGGTGGTGACGCCGGCGAACAGCAGGTGGGTGATGCCCTGCTGCCGCAGCATTTCGTCCAGCGGCGTTGCGTGGAACGCGCCCTTGCCCGGCTTGACGATCACCGTCTCGCCGGATGCCGGCGCGACGGCGGGAAGGATGTCGTTGCCCGGCTCACCATCGACCAGGATGCGGCCCATCGTGCCTGGGTCGCCGATGCGCAGCGCCGGGGCGCCGCGCCTCCGCTTCGCCGGCGGGCAGTCCGACAGGTCCGGACGATGCCCCTCGCGGGTATGCAGCACGCGCACGCCATGCGCCCGGCACCAGGCGATCAGTGCGGCCACCGTGGGCACGATCGCGGCGAGTTGCGCGACATCGTTGCCCAGCGTCTCGCCGAAGCCGCCGGGCTCGATGAAGTCGCGCTGCATGTCGATCACGATCAGCGCGGTGGTCGCCGGCTCGAACCGGAACGGGCAGGGCAGTGCATCGACCGCGTGCATCGGTGGCTCCGGTGTGGTCGTTCGGTGGCA
>JAIENF010000372.1 GCA_019751575.1 Burkholderiales bacterium | reverse complement strand
CCCGCGGCCTGATGGACAACGTACCGACGACGCCTGCGTCGCAGATCCCGGTGCCGGGTGCGCCCGCGCAGGCGCCGGCCGCGCCGGCAGTGCCGGTGCCCTCGGCGCCGTCGGCTGCCGTGCCTGACGCCGGAGCCAAGGCCGGTGCCGCGGCACCGGCCGCCGCGAAAGGCGCGTCCAAGGCTGAAGATATTCCGAAGTAATCCGAAGTTGAATGAACCCGGAATGCCGAAAGTAGGCGACAATACCGGGGTCGCATTCAGTTTGCCCACGTGGTGGAATTGGTAGACACGCTGTCTTGAGGGGGCAGTGGCGAAAGCCGTATCAGTTCGAGTCTGATCGTGGGCACCAGCAGTACCGGTATCCGAGCGGTTCGCGGCACCGGCAGTAGTGATGGATCGGCAGCAAGGCAAGGCGCACAGCGGTCCCTCGCGCCGCGCCTGATGCCTCCAGACGCGTGATTGCAGCGCGCGCCACGCGGTTCAGGGCAGATTGGCCCGGGCCGGCGCAAAGGCTGCGTTATCGTGACCCTCGCACGGTCCGCCCTGCCTCATGCAGGCCGTCCGACGCGCGAGGCTGTACCGGGAAAACCGGGGGTCCAAGATATGCTTAGTCGACGGTCGAGCTAGCTGTGCTGGAAAGTTACCTGCCCATTCTGTTGTTCATCGGCGTAGGGCTTGCCTTCGGGCTCGTCCTTCCCCTGGTCGGCTGGATCGCCAGTACCGCGACCGGTGCCAACAGGCCCGATGCCGAGAAGCTGTCCCCGTACGAATGCGGCTTCGAGGCCTTCGAAGACGCACGGATGAAGTTCGATGTGCGCTACTACCTGGTCGCGATCCTGTTCATCCTGTTCGACCTCGAGATCGCGTTCCTGTTCCCCTGGGCGATCGTGCTGGCCGACATCGGCTGGTTCGGCCTGGGCGCCATGTTCGTCTTCCTGATGATCCTGGTCGTCGGTTTCGTGTACGAATGGAAGAAGGGCGCACTCGAATGGGAATGATCGGCCAGGGCTCGTCCATGTACGGAGCATCCGATGAGTGAACTCGCGGTAGCCGGGGGCGGCATGAATGCGTCTGCCGGGGGCGCCGCTGCACCGGCACCGGTGTTTCCGGGCGCGGAGCGCGGCTTCGTGATGACCAAGGCCGACGACCTGATCAACTGGACCCGCACCGGATCGCTGTGGCCGATGACCTTCGGCCTCGCCTGCTGCGCGGTCGAGATGATGCATGCCGGCGCGGCGCGCTACGACATGGACCGCTTCGGCGTGATCTTCCGCCCGAGCCCCCGCCAGTCCGACGTGATGATCGTCGCCGGCACGCTGTGCAACAAGATGGCGCCCGCGCTGCGCAAGGTCTACGACCAGATGGCGGAGCCGCGCTGGGTGATCTCCATGGGCTCCTGCGCGAACGGCGGCGGCTACTACCACTACTCGTATTCGGTGGTCCGCGGCTGCGACCGCATCGTGCCGGTCGACATCTACGTGCCCGGCTGCCCGCCGACCGCCGAGGCGCTGCTCTACGGGATCATCCAGTTGCAGAACAAGATCAAGCGGCAGAGCACGATCGCGCGATGAGCCTTCCTCCCGATCAACTGCAGGCAAGGGTCGAGGCCGCGCTGGGCGAGGTCGCAACCAAGGTCGAGTTCGCATTCGACGAGCTGACGGTGACCGTGCCCGCGGCGCGGCTTCCCGAGGCGATGGCCCTGCTGCGCGACGACGCCTCCCTGCGTTTCGCGCAGTTGATCGACCTCTGTGGCGTCGACTGGTCCGGCCATGGCGACGGCGCCTGGGACGGTGCGCGCTTCTCGGCGGTGTACCACCTGCTGTCGCTCGAGCACAACGCCCGGCTGCGGGTGCGCTGCTTCGCGCCGGACGACGATTTCCCGCTGCTGCCGTCGGTCACGGACATCTGGGCGTGCGCCAACTGGTACGAGCGGGAGGCGTTCGACCTGTTCGGCATCGTGTTCGAGGGCCATCCCGACCTGCGCCGCATCCTCACCGACTACGGTTTCATCGGGCATCCGTTCCGCAAGGATTTCCCGGTCACCGGCTATGTCGAGATGCGCTACGACCCCGACCAGAAGCGCGTGATCTACCAGCCGGTCACCATCGAGCCGCGCGAGATCGTGCCGCGGGTGATCCGGGAAGGCAACTACGCCGACAGCGAAGGCTTCCGCAAGGGCTGACCGACCGCATGGCAGAGATCAAGAACTACACGATGAACTTCGGGCCGCAGCATCCTGCGGCCCACGGCGTGCTGCGCCTCGTCCTGGAACTCGACGGCGAGGTGATCGAGCGGGCCGATCCGCACATCGGGCTGCTGCACCGGGCCACCGAGAAGCTCGCCGAGACGCGCACCTTCCTGCAGTCGGTGCCGTACATGGACCGCCTCGACTACGTGTCGATGATGTGCAACGAACACGCCTACGTGATGGCGATCGAGAAGCTGACCGGCGTCGTGCCGCCGATCCGCGCGCAGTACATCCGCGTGATGTTCGACGAGATCACGCGCACCCTGAACCACCTGCTGTGGCTCGGCGCGCACGGGCTCGACATCGGCGCGATGACCGTTTTCCTCTACTGCTTCCGCGAGCGCGAAGACCTGATGGACTGCTACGAGGCGGTGTCGGGTGCGCGCATGCATGCCGCCTACTATCGCCCCGGCGGCGTCTATCGCGACCTGCCCGGGCGGATGCCGCAGTACGATCCGTCGCCGCTGCGCAGCGAAGCCGACCTCAAGCGCCTGAACGAGACCCGCCAGGGCTCGCTGCTCGACTTCATCGAGGCCTTCACCGAGCGGTTCCCCGGCTGCGTCGACGAGTACGAGACGCTCCTGACCGACAACCGCATCTGGAAGCAGCGCACGGTCGGCATCGGCGTGGTCACGCCCGAGCGTGCCCTGCAGCTCGGCTTCAGCGGTCCGATGCTGCGTGGCTCGGGCATCGAGTGGGACCTTCGCAAGAAGCAGCCGTACGAGGTGTACGACCGCGTCGATTTCGACATCCCGGTCGGCACCAACGGCGACTGCTACGACCGCTACCTCGTGCGCATCGAGGAGATGCGCCAGTCGAACCGGATCATCCGCCAGTGCATCGACTGGCTGCGGAAGAACCCGGGTCCGGTGATCAGCGACAGCCACAAGGTGGCCGCGCCGCGCCGTGTCGACATGAAGATGAACATGGAAGAGCTGATCCACCACTTCAAGCTGTTCACCGAAGGCATGCACGTGCCGGCCGGCGAAGCCTATGCCGCGGTCGAACACCCGAAGGGCGAGTTCGGCATCTACCTGGTGTCCGACGGTGCCAACAAGCCCTATCGCCTGAAGATCCGGGCGCCGGGTTTCCCGCACCTGGCGGCGATCGACGAGATGTCGCGCGGGCACATGATCGCCGACGTGGTGGCGATCATCGGCACCCAGGACATCGTTTTCGGCGAAATTGACCGGTGACCCCACGATGACCGCACCCGTGCAAGCGGCGGCCGATGGCCGCACCTCCGGACAGCCTGAAGGCGACGCCCTGCTTTCCGCGGCCTCGATCGCCCGGATCGACCGCGCGATCGCCAAGTACCCGCCGGACCAGCGCCAGTCCGCGGTGATGGCTGCGCTCGCCATCGCGCAGGAAGCGCACGGCTGGCTGTCCACCGGCGTGATGGACGCCATCGCCCGCCACATCGGCATGCCCGCCATGGCGGTCTACGAGGTCGCGACCTTCTACACGATGTACGACCTGTCGCCGGTGGGCCGCAACAAGCTCACGCTGTGCACCAATCTGCCCTGCCAGCTGCAGGGCGCCGGCGTCGCCGCCGAGCACCTGAAGCGGACGCTGGGCATCGGCTTCGGCGAGACCACGGCCGATGGCTGCTTCACGCTGAAGGAAGGCGAGTGCATGGGTGCCTGCGGCGATGCGCCGGTGATGATGCGCAACAACCACACGATGCTGTCGTGGATGACCCCCGACAGGCTCGACGCCCTGGTCGAGCAGCTTCGCGCCGAAGGCAAGGATGCCGGTGCCGGTGCGGGTGCCGGCAAGGAGCCCGCGCGATGAACGCGCCGCTGCCCCCGTTCCAGGCCGGCATCTACGGTC
>JAIENF010000162.1 GCA_019751575.1 Burkholderiales bacterium | reverse complement strand
GACGCCGCCCTGGACGCCGGGTCCTCCATGCCTGACATGGCTACGCGCCTAGCCGAATATCCGGCGGGCGACAGGATCGCCGGGCTCGATGCCGCGCGCGCGCATCGCCTTGAGCATCGACGCCAGCTGGGCCCGGATGCGCCCGATGCTTGCCTCGTCGAGCACGCGACCGGAATCGTCGACGACACTGCCCGACAGCCCCTGCGCGAACTGCCTTGCCTGGCTGACCATGCGCTCGAACTGGGCAACCGTGCCGGGCGTTCGCGGCACGTCGAGCAGCAGGGAGATCGCGCGCACCGACTGGCTGCGCATCGCCTGCGGATCGAGCCCACCGCCATTGCCGTCGGTAAGCGTGCAGAGCGTGGTACCCGTGTCGTCGGCAAGCACGTAGGTGTGGTCGGGCAAGGCTCGGAAGCCGGCTGCTTCGATCAGGCCGCGCAGCTTGGTGCCGGAGAAGCCGCCGCTGGCCGCGGCGACGTTCAGGCCGATCGCGACGTCCACCGAGCTGCAGAACTCGTGCAGCGCGGCAGCATGCCCGGCGGTTGCCGCCGGATCGGGCGCGGTGGCGAGGCCGCCCACCGCACTGGCCGCGCCATGGGCGTTGGCCAGGAATGCCTGCAATTCGGCCGCCGAAGCGGGCCCGCGCGGATCGACGGCCTGGATGCGCAGGATACGGTCGACGGTCGGAGCCTCCCCCGGGACTGCGTCCCCGGCGGCAAGCACGTCCGGATCCAGCCAGTCCGACAGTCGCGCTTCGCCGGAGACTTCAGAGCGGATCACCGCCAGCGCCGCGCCGTCGGCCACCGCCGGCAGCCGGAACACCACGGGATACCAGAGTCCAGCCGGACCTTCGAGTGCGCTGGCAGGATCGGAACGTCCTTCGACGCGCGCCTCAGGGCGCCGTCCGGACGGGCGCTCGAGCCCCCCGGCGGCCGGCGTGTCGTCCACCGGCATTGCATGCAACGGCACCTCGGAGGCCTCCGGAACGCCAGGATCCAGGGAACCGACGAGGCGTGGCTCGACGCGCTCGTCCGCCATGGCGCGCTCGCCCAGGCTCGGCTCGCGCCGGGACGAGCCGTCCGGTTCCGACGGCACGCCGTCGCGCGGCTCCGACGCCGGCATCCCGTCCGCAGGTGCCTCCGGGAGCAGCACGTCCCGGTCCGCCGGGGGCAGGACCTTCTCGGACTTCCGGCGGAACTGGCGCTCCTGCCAGTAGTTGTAGATCGCGACCGCCGCAACGGCGAGCACGCCGAGGACGATCAGGGCTCCCTGCAAGTCAGTCATCGGTATCCGTCAGGCCGCCTGTTCTTCGGTAAGCCGCATGGCCTGGTCCATGTCGACCGTGACCACCCGCGATACGCCCTGCTCCTGCATCGTCACCCCGACCAGCTGGTGCGCACCTTCCATCGTGATCTTGTTGTGCGAGATGAACAGGAACTGGGTGTGCTCGGACATCTTGGTCAGCAGGTTGCGGAAGCGCTCGGTGTTGGTGTCGTCCAAGGGCGCGTCGACCTCGTCGAGCAGGCAGAACGGCGCGGGATTGAGCTGGAACAGCGAGAACACCAGCGACATCGCCGTCAGCGCCTTCTCGCCACCGGACAGCAGCTGGATCGACGCATTCTTCTTGCCCGGGGGACGCGCGAAGATCTGCACGCCGCTGTCCAGGATCTCTTCGCCGGTGAGCACCAGTTCTGCATGCCCGCCGCCGAACAGCGCCGGGAACATCTGCGCGAGGTGCTTGTTGGCCTCGGCGAAGGTCGCCATCAGCCGCTCACGGGTCTCCTTGTCGATGCGCCGGATCGCCGTCTCGAGCGTGCCGATCGCCTCGTTAAGGTCGTTCGCCTGGGCATCGAGCGCGTTCTTCTTCTCCGTTGCCCCGCCGAGTTCTTCCAGTGCCGCCAGGTTCACCGCGCCCAGGGCGTTGATCTCGGACTGCAGGCGGTTGATCTCGCCGGCGAGGGTTCGCGGGCGCGGCCCGTCCTCGGCGCGGGCGGCCAGCGCGGCGTCGTCGGCGCCGGACTCGACCAGCTTGGCGGCGAACTGTTCCTCGGTGAGCCGTGCCTCCTGCTCCTTGAGCCTGGCCTCGCCGATGGCGTTGCGCAGCGGCTCGTGCTTCTGCTCGGAGGTGAGCCGCTCTTCGTCGATCGAACGCAGCTGCGACTCGAGCCCGGACAGCGCATTCCTCGCCGCCGACATCGCCGCTTCGCGCACCTCGCGCGTCGACAGCGCGGACTGCAGCGATGCGACGATCGGCGCTTCATCGAACTGCTGCATCTCGGTCGCAAGTCGTTCGACCTCCGAGGCGAGCCCGGAAAGCTCGCGCTCGCTGCCGGCGACAGCTCCTTCGCCATCCTTGATGCGGGTCTGCGCCGACTCGACGCGGTAGCGCAGCTGCTGGACGACCTGCCCTGCCTGCTGCGCCGATTCGCGCGCGCGCGCCAGCAGCCCCTGCGCGCGCCCTGCCTCGGAACGGGTCGCAGCCAGCTGCGCGCCGATCGACTGCAACTGCCCGGCGAACTGCTGCAGGTTGTGGTCGGTCTCTGCCAGCCGTGCCACTTCCGCCGTCCGCTCGGCCTCGATCTCCGCCGTCTCGCGATCGATCTGCGCCAGGCGCTGCTCGGCACGGTCGGCCTGCTCGGTCTGGCGAACCAGCTGCATCTGTGACGAATGCTGGTTCTGCCTCAGCTCATCGGCGAGCCGCCGCTTGTCTGCGAGGTCGCGGCGGGCACTCGCCACCCCTTCGGTCGCCTCGACGTGGCGGCCCCGGGCTTCGGAGAGCTGCGACGACAATGTCTCGAGCTGCGCCGAAAGCGCCTCGATCTCGCGCTGGCGCGCCAGCACGCCATGCACCTCGGAATCGGGGGCATAGAACACCACGCTCGAGCGGCTGAGCAGGTGGCCCTCGCGGGTGACCATCATCGCGCCCGCAGGCAGGCGCTCGCGCAGCCGCATGCCTTCTTCCAGCGTCGGCGCGATGAACACCTGGTTCAGCCAGTCGCCCAGCACCGGCTCCGTGCGCGCATCCTCGCAGGTCACCAGTTCGCGCAACGGCCGCCCGAGCACGCCGAGCGAGCCGGTGGTCGACACCCCGGCGGACAGCTCATAGACGGCGACCTTCGCGCCGGGCATGTCGCCGAGCCAGCCGGCATCCGCGTCGATGCGGTCGACCGCGAACGCGTTCAGCCGCTCCCGCAGCACGGCCTCGAGTGCGTTCTCCCAGCCCTCTTCGATGCGCAGTCCCTGCCACAGCCGGCGCGCGTTCGCGAGCCCGTGCCGTGCCGCCCAGTCGCGCGTCGCCTGCGCGTTGGCGAGCCGGCTCTGCAACTGTTCCAGCGCATCGCGCCGCGCCTGCACCTTGGTCAGTTCCCGGTTGGCCACATCGACCGCCGACTGCGCTTCGCGCGCCGCGATCTCTCCCTGGGCCAGGGTCTGCTCAGCCGAAGACGCGCCGGCGCGCATCTCGGCGAGCTGGGTGCCGAGCGCGGCGACCGACGCCTGCATCGCGGCCAGCACTTCACGATCCGGCGGCTGGAGCCCCGCACGTTCGGCGGCCAGGCGCTGGGACCGCTGGCCGAGCTGCTCGGCCAGGCGCTGGGAGGACCCGCGACGGGTTTCCTCGACCTGCCAGAGCTGTTCGGCCTGCGCCAGCGCCCGCTCGGCCTCGCGCACGCGCGCATGCGCATCGCGGGCGGCCGCCTCCGCCTGGGGCAGCAGCGCAGATTCATGCTCGGCGTTCGTGCGAGCCGTTTCCGCCTGTGCTTCGAGGGCCTTCGCCTCCGCCTGCCATTGCTCGAGGCTCGCGATCAGCCCGTCGCGCCGCTCGCGCGTCTGGTCCAGGTGCGCGCTGGCCTGCACCCGCTGGCCTTCGACCCGGGAACGGGTATCGCGCAGGTGCGACAGCTGCTGCTCGAGGCGGGCGACTTCCGCGTTCGATTCGTACAGTTCGCCCTGTGCCACCCGCGCGGCATCGTTGGCGACCTGCTGGTCGTCACGGGTCGTGGCGAGCCGATTCTCGACCTCGCGCAGGCGCGCAGTCTCGGTCTCGAGCTCGATCGACAGGCGCTCGACCTCGCG
>JAIENF010000380.1 GCA_019751575.1 Burkholderiales bacterium | reverse complement strand
GTCGAGGCGTTCACCAAGGGTGAGGTGAAGGGCAAGACCGGTTCGCTCACCGCACTGCCGATCATCGAGACCCAGGCCGGCGACGTGTCGGCCTTCGTGCCGACCAACGTGATCTCGATCACCGACGGCCAGATCTTCCTCGAGACCGACCTGTTCAACGCCGGCATCCGTCCCGCGATCAACGCCGGTGTCTCGGTGTCGCGCGTCGGTGGCGCGGCACAGACCAAGGTCATCAAGAAGCTCGGCGGCGGCGTGCGCCTGTCGCTCGCGCAGTACCGCGAGCTGGCGGCGTTCGCGCAGTTCGCCTCCGACCTCGACGATGCGACCCGCCGGCAGCTCGAGCGCGGCCGCCTGGTCACCGAACTGATGAAGCAGGCCCAGTACCAGCCGCTGCAGGTCTGGGAGATGGCGCTGACGCTGTTCGCGGTCAACAACAACTTCTACGACGATGTCGACGTGAAGAAGGCGCTGTCGTTCGAGCGTTCGCTGCGCGACTTCATCAAGAGCAAGTACGCGGCGCTGGCGGATTCGATCGAGTCGAGCAAGGACCTGTCGAAGGACGACGAGGCCAAGCTGACCGCGGCGATCCAGGACTTCAAGAAGACCGGCAGCTACTGATCCGGAAGCGGTCATTGCAGCACCGGCCCGTGCGCGGCACCAGCGCGGGCCGCTGAACCCGACGAGTTCGAGAGCAGATCGAGATGGCAGGCTCCAAGGAAATCCGCACCAAGATCAAGAGCGTGGAAAACACGCGCAAGATCACCAAGGCGATGGAGATGGTCGCTGCGAGCAAGATGCGCAAGGCGCAGGATCGCATGCGCGCCGCGCGCCCGTACGCCGACAAGATCCGCAACATCGCCGCCCACCTCGCCTCGGCCAACTCCGAGTACAAGCACCCGTTCCTCGTGCCGCACGGTGAACTCAAGAACGTCGGCTTCATCGTGGTCACGTCCGACAAGGGCCTGTGCGGCGGCCTGAACACCAACCTGCTGCGCCAGCTGCTGGTGCGGATGCGCGACAGCGAGACGCGCAAGATCGGCATCGAAGCCACCGCCATCGGCAACAAGGGCTTCGGCTTCCTGCAGCGGCTGGGCGCGCGCATCGTGTCGCATGTCACCGGGCTGGGCGACACGCCCCGGATGGACAAGCTGATCGGCCCGGTGAAGATCATGCTCGACAAGTTCGCCAAGGGCGAGATCGACGCGGTCTACCTCTGCTACAACGACTTCATCAACACGATGAAGCAGGAGCCGAAGATCGAGCAGCTGCTGCCGCTGTCGCCCGACCGCATGTCCGCGGACGCCTCGGTCGACGCAGCCGCCGGCAACACCTCGCTGTCCTGGGACTACCTGTACGAGCCCGATGCGCAGAGCGTGCTCGACGAACTGCTCACCCGCTATGTCGAGGCACTGGTGTTCCAGGCCATCGCCGAGAACATGGCGTCGGAGCAGAGCGCGCGCATGGTCGCGATGAAGTCCGCCAGCGACAACGCCAAGAAAGTCATCGACGAGCTGAAGCTCGTCTACAACAAGGCACGCCAGGCGGCGATTACCAAAGAGCTGTCGGAGATCGTCTCCGGCGCCGCCGCCGTCTGAACAATTCAAAGTCAAGGAAGCAGCCATGAGCAACGGAACCGTCGTTCAGTGCATCGGACCCGTGGTCGACATTCAATTCCCGCGCGACTCGATGCCCGCCATCTATGACGCGCTGGTCCTCGAGGACAGCGACACCGCCAGCTTCGCCGAGAAGGGACTTACCTTCGAGGTGCAGCAGCAGCTGGGCGACGGCGTCGTGCGCACGATCGCGATGGGCTCCTCCGACGGCCTGCGCCGCGGCATGCAGGTGCGCGGCACGGGCAAGGGCATCTCGGTGCCGGTCGGTACCGCGACCCTCGGCCGGATCATGGACGTGCTCGGCCGCCCGATCGACCAGGCCGGTGACATCGCGACCGAAGAGCGGCGCGCGATCCACCAGCCGGCGCCGAAGTTCGACGAGCTGTCGCCGTCGGTCGAACTGCTGCCCACGGGCATCAAGGTCATCGACCTGATCTGCCCGTTCGCCAAGGGCGGCAAGATCGGCCTGTTCGGCGGTGCCGGCGTCGGCAAGACCGTGAACATGATGGAACTGATCAACAACATCGCCAAGAGCTACGGCGGCTACTCGGTGTTCGCCGGCGTCGGCGAGCGCACCCGCGAGGGCAACGACTTCTACCACGAGATGGAAGAGTCGAAGGTGCTGGACAAGGTCGCGATGGTGTTCGGCCAGATGAACGAGCCGCCGGGCAACCGCCTGCGCGTGGCACTGACCGGCCTGACGATGGCCGAGAAGTTCCGCGACGAAGGCCGCGACATCCTGTTCTTCGTCGACAACATCTACCGCTACACGCTGGCCGGCACCGAAGTGTCGGCGCTGCTGGGCCGGATGCCGTCGGCGGTGGGCTACCAGCCGACGCTGGCCGAAGAGATGGGCCGCCTGCAGGAGCGCATCGTGTCGACCAAGGTCGGCTCGATCACCTCGATCCAGGCCGTGTACGTTCCCGCGGACGACCTGACCGACCCGTCGCCGGCGACCACCTTCGCCCACCTCGACGCCACCGTCGTGCTGTCGCGCGACATCGCCTCGCTGGGCATCTACCCGGCGGTCGATCCGCTCGACTCCACGTCGCGCCAGCTCGACCCGAACGTGATCGGCGAAGAGCACTACAACGTGACGCGCGCCGTGCAGCAGACCCTGCAGCGCTACAAGGAGCTGCGCGACATCATCGCCATTCTCGGCATGGACGAGCTGTCGCCGGAAGACAAGCTGGCCGTGTCCCGTGCGCGGAAGATCCAGCGTTTCCTGTCGCAGCCGTTCAACGTCGCCGAGGTGTTCACCGGCTCGCCGGGCAAGATCGTCGCGCTGAAGGACACCATCAAGGGCTTCAAGATGATCGTCGACGGCGAGTGCGACGCCCTGCCCGAGCAGGCGTTCTACATGGTCGGCACGATCGAAGAAGCGTTCGAAAAAGCCAAGACCCTGCAGTGATCGCAGCATAGAACGGAATATCCCCGACCGCCATGGCCAACACCATCCACGTAGACGTCGTCAGCGCCGAAGAGAGCATCTTCTCCGGCGAGGCCGAGTTCGTCGTCCTGCCGGGCGAAGCCGGGGAACTTGGCATCTACCCGCAGCACACGCCGCTGATCACCCGGATCAGGCCGGGTGCGGTGCGCATCAAGGTCGCGGGCAAGGATGAAGAAGAGTTCGTGTTCGTCGCCGGTGGCATCCTCGAAGTGCAGCCGAAGACGGTGACCGTGCTCGCCGACACCGCGATCCGCGGCACCGACCTCGACGAGGCGAAGGCCGAGGAAGCACGCAGGCAGGCCGAGGAAACCCTTCGCAACGCGAAGGGCCAGCTCGAAGTGGCGACTGCACAGGCCGAACTGGCGACCCTTGCTGCGCAGATCGCATCGATCCGCAAGTTCCGCCAGAAGCGCTGACCACGGCGGCACGGCGCCGGTCCCGGCCATCGTGCCGGTGCCAGTGCCGGGATGTCCCGGTTGCAAGAACCTGCCTGCCGAACGCCCGCGCAGACGCCTGCGGGTCTTCCCGTCCAGACCTCCAGCAGTGAGGTGACCATGCGCCCGTTGTCGAATTTCCCCGCCGCGGCCCGGGCACGCATCCGCGGCGTCCTGCTCGACCTCGACGATACGCTCACCACCCACGGCCGCCTGACCAGCGATGCCTACCTCGCGCTCGAGCGCCTGTACGACGCAGACCTGGTCACCGTGCTGGTCACCGGCCGGCCGGCCGGATGGTGCGACCATATCGCGCGCATGTGGCCGGTTCGCGCAGTGGTGGGCGAGGGCGGCAGCCTCTGCTTCTGGCGCGACCCGCACACCCATCGCATGCGCCAGATGTTCGTCGATCCGGTCGAGGTGCGGCGTGCGAACCGCGCGGCGCTGGTCGACATCGCCGACCGCATCATCGCCGAGGTGCCCGGCTGCGCGATCTCGTCCGACCAGCCGTACCGCGAATGCGACCTGGCGATCGACTGGGCCGAGGACGT
>JAIENF010000063.1 GCA_019751575.1 Burkholderiales bacterium | reverse complement strand
GGCGAGGATGCGGATCTTGCCCGAGCGGATGAATGGCAGTGACGAGGTGAGCTGGTCGAACATGCTGTCCACCTGGCCGCCGATCAGGTCGCCGAGCGCCGCACCGCTGCCCTTGTACGGGACATGGATCAGGTCGATGCCTGCCACCGATCGGGTGAGTTCACCGGCCAGGTGGTTCGAGGTGCCGGTGCCAGCCGACGCGTAGGTGATGGTGCCCTTGCGCTGCTTGGCCAGGGCGATGAACTCTGCGGCATTCTTCGCCGGTACGCTGGGATGCACGGTGAGCACGATCGGCACCACCGATACCGGGGCCACCGGCACGAGGTCCTTCACCGCGTCGAAGTTGAGGTTGGTGTACAGGCTCACGTTGACCGCGAGCGAGCTGGAGCCCATCAGCAGTGTGTAGCCATCACCGATGGATTTCGAGACCATCTCCGCGCCGACGCTGCCGCCTGCGCCGGCGCGGTTCTCGATCAGCACCGGTTGCCCCAGGGCTTCGGTAAGTGCCGGTCCGAGTGCGCGCGCGGTGATGTCCACGTTGCCGCCGGGCGCGAAGCCGACCACCATGCGGATCGGCTTGGCCGGCCAGGCAGGTTGTGCACTGGCGGGCGGGCTGAACGAGGCGAGGGCCAGGCCGCAGGCGGTGAGGGATGCTGAGGTGCAGCGCTGTGCAGCGTTCATCGGATACTCCAGTGTAGAAGGGGGTCACTCGGGGCGGATGCCGGCATCCTTGATCAACCGGGCGAAGCGGGCGGACTCGGTGCGCACCAGTGCGGCGAGGCTTTCGGGCGTGCCGGTCATCGGCTCCGCGCCCTGCGCGGCGAGACGCTCGCGGAAGGCGGGCGAGGCGGTCGCCTTGCCCACGGCCTGTGCGGCGCGATCGATGGCTTGTTGCGGCGTGCCGGCAGGCGCGAACAGCGCGAACCAGTTGCCCGCCTCGTAGCCGGGCAGGCCGGACTCGGCGACCGTCGGCAGGTCGGGGAAGGTCGCGGCGCGCCGGGCCGAGGTGACGGCCAGCGGGCGGGTGCGTCCGCTCTTCACGTGCGGCAGGGCGGTGATGAAGGTGTCGAACATCAGGTCGACCTCGCCGCCCATCAGCGCGGTGAGTGCCGGGGCGCCGCCCTTGTAGGGAATGTGCACCAGCTTGATGCCTGCCTGCGCGTTGAACAGTTCGACCGCGAGATGGGGCGCGGAACCGTTGCCCGATGAGGCGAAGTTGAAACGGCCGGGCGACTTGCGCGCGAGGGCGATCAGTTCCTTCACCGTCTTCACCGGCACCGAAGGGTGCGCGAGGATCACGTAGTTCAGCGTCGCGAATGGGGCGATCGGGGCGAAGTCCTTGATCGCGTCGTAGTTGGGCTTCGACAGGTGCGGGATGATCGCGAACGCGGACGAGGTGCCGAGCAGGATCGTGTAGCCGTCGGGCTGCGACCGGGCGACGAACTCGGTGCCGACCGCGCCGCCGGCACCGGCGCGGTTCTCGACCACGACCTGCTGTCCGAGCTGTTCGGTCAGCTGCTGGGCGATCGCGCGGCCCAGGATGTCGTTGGCGCCGCCGGGGGCGAAGCTGACCACCAGGCGTACGGGTTTCGCGGGCCAGGGCTGGGCCTGGGCGGTGGCGGTCATCGTCGTGGCGGTGGCGGCCACGAAAGCCAGTCCGCAGGCGGCCAGCGCCGGTCGCATCATTGCGCTGCGGGCGGTTCGTTCGGTCATGCGTCCTCCGGGAGTGGGCGGGCCCGCCGGCTATCTCCGGTTCCGGGCGGGTGCTAACATGCCACATTGTGCCGCTGACCGGAGGAGGCTGCGATGCTGCTCGAGAAACTTGCCGACTATGCTGTCCATGAACAGACGTCCCGGCTGCCCGACGAGGTCTGGCATCACGCGAAGCGCTGCGTGATCGACTGGAGCGCCTCGCTGCTGCCCGGCATGCTGTGCGCGCCGGCGACGGTGCTGATCGAGGCGCTGGAAGACGAGGTCGGCCACGGACGCTGCAAGCTGCCGGTGTATGGCCAGGCCGCCTCCACCCGCGCAGCCGCGATGATCATGGGCGCCGGGTCGCATACCGTCGAGTTCGACGACATCTATCGCGCCGGTGGCTACCATCCCGGCTCGCCGACGATCAGCGCCGCGCTTGCGGCTGCGCAGTCGGTCGATGCCAGCGGCGAGGATTTCCTGCGCGGGGTGATCGTCGGCTACGAGATCTCCACCCGCATCTGCGAGTCGGTGATGCCGTCGCACTACGTGTACTGGCATACCACCGCGACCATCGGCTGCATCGGTGCAGCTGCTGCAGCCGCCACCGTGCTCAAGTGCAATCGCGAACAGTTCATGAACGCGATCGCCAACGTCACCACCCATATGGCCGGGCTGCAGCAGGCGTTCCGCTCAGAGTCGATGACCAAGCCGATGCATGCCGCCCATGCGGCCGACGTCGGCATCATGTCCGCGCTCGCCGCGAAGAAGGGGCTGACCGGCACGCTCGACATGCTCGAGGGCGAGCTCGGCTTCGGTGCCGCGATGAGCAAGAACCCCGACTGGGGCAAGGCCACGGCCGGGCTCGGCGAGAAGTACAACATCACCGAGATCACCTTCAAGAACCACGGTTCGTGCGGGCACACGTTCGCCTCGATCGACGGCGCGCTGGTGCTGAAGGAACAGCACAAGCTCAACGCCGAGCAGATCGCGTCGATCCGCATCGAGACCTATGGCCAGGCGACCGACATCTGCGGGCGCGATACCGTCAGCTCGGCGTTCGAGGGACGCTTCTCGCTCAAGTTCACCGTGGCCAGCGCGCTGGTGCACGGCAGCGTACGCCTCGATGCCTACACGCCCGAGCGGCTGAACGATGCGAAGGTCAAGGACCTGATGACCCGCATCGAACTGGTCGAGGATCCGGTGCTGACGGCCGGCTACCCGACGCAGCGCGCATCGCGGGTGAAGATGACCCTCACCGACGGCCGCAAGCTCGAGTTCTTCCAGCCCTACCGCAAGGGCGACCCCGAGCAACTGCTGACCGACGCCGAGGTCGATGCCAAGTTCATCGAACTGGCCGTACCCGTGCTCGGCGCCGAGAAGTCGAAAGCCCTGCTCGCCGCGCTCTGGGCCACCGGCCCCGGCAAGGCCCGCGCTCTGCCCTTGACCCGCTGACCCGGAATCCAGGTCGAACAAATGGGGTAACAAATGGGGTCAGAGACGATTTGGCCACGGGCCAAATCGTCTCTGACCCCATTTGTTCTCGACCGGATCAGCCGAAGTAGGCGTCTTCGAGGACCTTCATCTCGACGGTCTTGTTCTCTTTCGAGTCGCCCTGCATGTATTCGCCGGCGGGGCCGACGCGGCTGCTGGCCTTGCCCTGCAGCGCATAGTTGGGCGAGCCGACGCGCAGCATGACCAGCGGGCCTTCGCTCTCGACCGAGTGGAAGCGGTACAGCGAGCCCTTGGGCACCAGGATGCCTTCATGCGCATTCAGGGTGGCCATCTCGCCTTCCTCGTCGTAGAAGGTCGCGGCGCCCTGCAGGATGATGAAGGTGTGGTCTTCGGTGGGATGGGCATGCAGGCCGTTCTCGCCACCCGAGGCGTAGACCTTGACCATCACGGTCAGGTCTTCGGTCGCGGCCACCGGGATGTTCGCGCGGCCCTGCTTCAGCAGCTGGGTACGCATCTTGAACGCCTGCGGCTTGCCCTTGTTGTCGGCAGCTATCTGGGTGAGCTTCTGGCGCAGCAGTGCCGAGTCGCTCAGTGCGGATTCCATTTCGCGGGCGACGAGTTTCATGCGGGGCTCCTGGTCCGGGTGGGTGGGAAAGACGTCAGGGTGGCAGGGAACTTGCTCCCCTTGCACAATGACCTGCATGCATTGTACGAACAAAACGGCCGTCGCCAGAACCCCGTCCAACGGAGCTGCCATGTCACCGATCCGAACCGTTCCTGCCGCACTGTTCATCGCTGCCGCATCGCTCGCCGCCTTGCCGGTCCTTGCCCAGCCGGCAACCGCATTCCCCGTGAAGCCGGTGCGCATCATCGTGCCGTTCGCGCCCGGCGGCCA
>JAIENF010000438.1 GCA_019751575.1 Burkholderiales bacterium | reverse complement strand
CGCCACGGCACCGTGCCGAGCGAGGCAGCGCGGCCGATCGAGAAGATCCTCCAGGAAGGCCAGCCGCTGCTGGTGCAGGTGATCAAGGACCCGATCGGCACCAAGGGCGCGCGCCTGTCGACCCAGATCAGCCTCGCCGGCCGGCTGCTGGTCTACCTGCCGCAGGACCCGCACATCGGCATCTCGCAGCGCATCGAGAACGAGGCCGAGCGCGACCACCTGCGCGAGATGGTCGAGCGCGCGCGTCCGGCCGAAGAGCACGGGGGCTTCATCATCCGCACCGTGGCCGAGGCGGCCACCGAACGCGAGCTTGCCGGCGACGTCGCCTACCTGCGTGCCGTGTGGGCGTCGATCCAGGAGACGGTCGGGGCCGCCGCCGCCCCTTCGCTGGTCCATGAAGACCTGAACCTCGCGCTGCGCGTGCTGCGCGACATGTTCAACGAGGACACCAGCCGCGTGATCATCGACTCGCGCGAGACCCACCAGCGCGCCTGTGCGTTCGCCGAACGGTTCATGCCCGACATCCTTCCCCGGGTCGAGCACTACGTGGGCGAACTGCCGCTGTTCGACGTCTACGCAGTCGAAACCGAGATCGAGCGCGCGCTGACGCGCCGGGTCGACCTGAAGTCCGGCGGCTACCTGATCTTCGACCAGACCGAGGCGATGACCACGGTCGACGTGAACACCGGCGGCTTCGTCGGTGCGCGCAACTTCGACGACACCATCTTCAAGACGAACCTGGAAGCCTGCCTGGTCATCGCGCGGCAGCTGCGCCTGCGCAACCTGGGCGGGATCATCATCCTCGACTTCATCGACATGGACAGCCCGGAACACCGGGAGGCCGTGCTCGCCGAACTCAGGAAGGCGCTGTCGCGCGACCGCACGCGACTGACGGTGAACGGATTCACCAGCCTGGGGCTGGTCGAGATGACGCGCAAGCGCACCCGCGAAAGCCTGGCGCACATCCTGTGCGAGCCGTGCCCGAACTGCGCCGGCCGCGGCGAAGTCAAGACCGCGCAGACCATCTGCTACACCATCCTGCGCGAACTGCTGCGCGAGGCGCGCCAGTTCAATGCACGCGAGTACCGGATCCTCGCCTCGCAGGCGGTGATCGACATGTTCCTCGACGAGGAATCGCACAACCTCGCGATGCTCGGCGACTTCATCGGCAAGCCCATCTCGCTGCAGGTCGAGACCGCCTACGGCCAGGAGCAGTACGACGTCATCCTGAAGTAGCGCCGCAGGGACCCCCCGCGGGGCGCAGCCACCCGGGGATCAGGCCACCCTGGCCTGGAACGCGGCCGTCGGCTCGGGAAGGCTTGCCGCCGGCGCCTCGGGCGGCATCAGCACCCGCCTGACATCGTCGAGTTCGTCGAGATGGCGCCGCAGCGATACCTCGAGGTGCTCGAGTTCCTTGGTGCGGGTTTCCAGTGCACGGACGTTCTCGGTGATCCTGCGCAGGCTCTCGAGCCGGCGATCGAGCATCTCTTCATGTTCCTTCAGCTGCATGGTCAGCGGCGACAGCGCGCGGTCGAGCCACGCATCGACTTCCGACGATACCTGGCTGAAGATCGACTTCGCCTCGACCACCAGCATGTCGTAGAACTTCCGGATCACGATGCCCTGGGGCTGCATCACCGTGGCAGGATTCGCGCAGAACGCGATCGTGCCCTGCTTGAGCTGCAGTATCTGCTCGCTGTATCGCGCAAGGGAGAGCTGCGGCGGGGACAGCTTCGCGAAGCCGTACTTCTCGTGGAAGCTCACGTAGACGGTGTCCACCAGCCCCTTGATCTGGTTGGCGAACCCCATGATCTTCCCGGTCTCCCTCTCGAAGTGGTCGAACAGCTGCTGCATCATGCGAATCAGGCGCACGGTGAACAGCTGGTCGCTCAGCTTCTTGCGGTAGTCCTGGCAGATGCCTTCGATCAGGTCCGCGTCGAGGTTCGACTGGAGGATCAGGCCCTGCTTCATCACGACGCTGTAGGTGTTGCGGAAGTTCTGCACCGTGTGCTGGTAGGCGGCACGGTCCTGCTCGAGCTTGACCAGCATCGACTTGACCATGCCCTGGTTCTTGCCCCGCAGGCTGGCCAGTTCGGCGAGCTCGGCATGCGTCGAGCGCAGCTTGGCCAGCACCGTCTCGTAGGACGTGTCGACCAGCACGCCGAACTCGCGCGACACGCGCTCGGCGATGATGCGGCGGCGATCCGGGATCATCTGCGCGAGCAGCGCCTCGAGGGCATGCACGCCGCTGCGCTCGAGCAGCGCCTCGTCGCCGCGGATGCGGCCGATCAGCGCCTTCTGCGCCGACATGGGCAGCACGTTCTGGCGCGGGAGGTTCAGGATCCGTGCCGTGGCATCGAGCTGGCCGTTGACCGCATGGGCGATCTCGCTGTCGCTCTTCAGGTCGTCCCAGATCAGGTCGACCTTGTTCAGCACCGCCACCGACCGTGCGGCGTTGTTCTGCACATGGCGCTGCCAGAGCTCGAGGTCGCTGCGCGTGACGCCGGTGTCCATCGCCAGCAGGAACAGCACCGCGTGCGCGCTCGGGATCATCGACAGCGTCAGTTCCGGCTCGGTGCCGAGCGCATTCAGGCCGGGCGTGTCGAGGATCGCCAGCCCGGCCTTGAGCATCGGATGCGGGAAGTTGATCAGCGCATGGCGCCAGGCGGGAACCAGCACCTCGCCCGGACCGACGCCCAGCGCGGCCGACAGTTCGGGGCTGGAGTCGTTGTACAGGCCGAGGCGCCGCGCCTGTTCGATGCCGACCCTCTTGCTCTCGACCACCTTGGCCAGGGTCGCGGCGAGTTCGTCCGCATCATCCAGGTCGAGCGAGATGCGGATCCACTCGATCGGCTTGCGCTTGAGCACCGCGACGCTCTCGTCGGTCTCCCGCGTCTCGATCGGCAGCAGGCGCAGGTAGGGTGCCTCGGCCGGATCGTGGAAGATCTCGGTCGGGCACATGGTGGTACGGCCGATGTCCGAGGGCAGGAGCCGGCGCTTGTAGTTCGAGAAGAACAGCGCATTGATCAGCTCGGTCTTGCCGCGCGAGTATTCGGCGATGAAGGCGAGCAGCATGCGGTCCGTGCGCAGGCTCTCGATCAGGTCGTACATCCGGAGCGACTGCTCTACGTTCACCGCCTTGGTGGTGTCCAGCCGGGCCCTGAAGGACTCGATCGCCCCTACCAGCCGGTCACGCCAGGCCTGGTAATCGAGTACGTCCTGTTCTAGGGAGCTGTTCATCTGGGGGTTCGTTCTGCGTGTCGGGTCCGGCATCTCGGGCAAGGTCAGCCAGCGGCCGCTGCCCAGCCCAGATCAATGACGGCGATTGGAGCATCTTCTTGAGCCACAAGCCGCCTTTTCGCCCCGAATTCCGCCCGGCCTGCGCCCGGGACAGCCTCGGGAAGGCCTCAGAACAGCAGCAGCATCAATCGTGTCAGTCCACCGACAACCAGGATCAGGGCCAGCTGGCACAGGATCAGCAGCACCAGCGGCGAAAAATCGAACCCGGACACCGGCCGCATCCGCGACTGGATCGGCCGCAGGAACGGCCGCAGCAGCATGTCGAGCAGCGGTGCCAGGGGCGACTGCGGATTCACCCAGGAAAGCAGCATCTGCACGATCAGCGCGGCGATCATCATGTAGATGAACAGCCGTACGAGTTGAACCAGCGCGGCAACCGCGGCCAGGCCTGCGCCGGTACCGATGCCGGCGCCCGCCAGGTCCAGCGCCAACCGCGGCTCGATCAGCGACAGGACGATGTTCAGGACCCAGGCCACCAGCCAGGCCAGGACCAGCGTCGCGAGATCGAGCCCCCACAGGCCCGGGATCACCCGGCGCAGCGGCTTCACGCCCCAGTTGGTCACGCTGGCGAGCAGCGCGGACAGCGGATTGTTGAACGGCGCACGCGCCGCCTGCAGCCAGAAGCGCAGCAGCAGCGCGACGATCAGCAGGGTGCCCAGCGTGTCGACCAGGAATGCCAGCGCCTGGGCGATCATCGCGGGTCGCTCCCTGACTCTTCGCCGAGTTCGATCGCCCGCCGG
>JAIENF010000566.1 GCA_019751575.1 Burkholderiales bacterium | reverse complement strand
GGCCCCTGAGCCGCGCTTCGACCTCGCGGTGAACAACGCCCCCGCTGCACAGGTCTTCCTGTCGATCGTCTCGGGCAGCCGCTACAGCATGATCGTGCATCCAGACATCAAGGATTCGATCTCGGTCAACCTCAAGGACGTGACCGTCGGCGAGGCGCTGGAGACCCTGCGCGACCTGTACGGGTATGAGTACCGTGTCACCGGCAACCGGATCGTCGTGCAGCCGGTGACGATCCAGACCCGCATCTACCAGATCAACTACCTGCTGGCGAACCGGCAGGGACGCAGCGACATCCGCGTCACGTCCGGATCGATCTCGACCCCCACCGGCGGCCCCGGGTCTCAAGGCGGGCCGGGCACCGCGACCGGCGCCACCGGCGGCGTGCCCGGGCTGCCCGGCTCGGCCGGCATCATCCGTCCGATCGAGTCGAGCCGGGTCACCACCACGGCCGACAACGATTTCTGGGGCGACCTCGGGACGGCGCTGCGCGCGATCGTGGGCGCCGAGCAGACCCGCAACGTGGTGATCAATCCGCAGTCGGGCCTGATCGTGGTGCGCGCGCTGCCGGCCGAACTGCGGCAGGTCGAGAACTTCCTGCGCCGCAAGCAGGCGATCGTCGAGCGGCAGGTCATGCTCGAGGCGAAGATCATCGAGGTGACGTTGCGCGACAGCCAGCAGACCGGCATCAACTGGGCTGCGTTCCGTGCCGGACCGAACAGCCGGTTCGGCGCCGGCGTGGTCACCCCGGGCACCACGTTGCGCACGGACGGTTTCGTCGGTGGCCCGACCGCGCGAGCCGCGGACGGCTCGTCCCTTGCAGGGTCGGCGCTGAGCATCAACCCGGCCCGTGCCAATCCGCTCAATCCCGATCCGCTGTCGTCGCTCACGGGCGCAGCGGGCAGCCTGACCAGTGCGATCACCTCCGGCGTCTCGTCGCCGGGCACGTTGTTCGGGCTTGCGTTCCAGACCTCGAACTTCGCGGCGCTGCTGTCGTTCCTGGAAACGCAGGGCGCGGTCGACGTGCTGTCCAGCCCGCGCATCGCCACGCTGAGCAACCAGAAGGCCGTGCTCAAGGTCGGCACCGACGAGTTCTTCGTGACCAACGTGACGACCACGACCACCAGCACCGGCACCACGTCGCAGGCGTCGCCGACGATCACGGTGCAGCCTTTCTTCTCGGGGATCGCACTCGATGTCACGCCGCAGATCGACGGCGAGAACAACATCATCCTGCATGTGCACCCGTCGGTGAGCCAGGTGGTCGACCGCACGAAGAGCATCGACCTCGGCACCCTGGGCAACTTCCGGCTGCCGCTGGCGTCCTCGACGATCAACGAGACCGATTCGATCGTGCGCGTCCAGGACGGCAACATCGTCGCCATCGGCGGCCTGATGCAGACGCGTTCGAGCAACGACCGCGCCCAGGTGCCCGGCCTGGGCAACGTGCCCGGGTTCGGCCACCTGTTCCGGAACACCGCGCGCACGCAGGTCAAGAGCGAACTGGTGATCCTGATCAAGCCGACGCTGATCCGGTCGGAACAGAGCTGGACCCAGGACCTGGTCGAAACGCAGGAACGCATCCAGGCGATGCGCCGGCCGGTCACCACCGATTCGTTCACCGGCATGCCTCGCTAGGGAAGGCGGACGCCATGTACCTCGGACACTTCGGCCTGCTCGAGATGCCGTTCGGCATCACCCCCGACACCAGCTTCGCCTATGCCTGCAGCAGCCACCAGGAGGCGATCAACACGCTGATGGTGGCGGCGACCAATGGCGAAGGCTTCATGAAGGTGACCGGCGAGGTGGGCACCGGCAAGACGCTGCTCTGCCGGCGCTTCCTCGGCATGCTCGGGCCCCGGTTCGTCTCCGCCTACATCCCCAATCCGTACCTGGAACCGCGTGCGCTGCTGCTCGCGCTGGCGGGTGAGCTTTCCATCGCGCTGGAGCCCGACGGAGACCAGCCGTGGGACCAGCACCGGCTGCTGAAGGGCATCAATGGCGCGCTGCTCGAGCATGCGGCGGCCGACCGGCAGGTGGTGGTGTGCCTCGACGAAGCGCAGGCGATGCCCGCCGAGTCGCTGGAGGCGCTGCGACTGCTGACCAACCTCGAGACCGAGAAGCGCAAGCTGCTGCAGGTGGTGCTGTTCGGCCAGCCGGAACTCGACGAACGGTTGTCGCACCCCGGCGTGCGCCAGTTGCGCCAGCGGATCACCTTCGAATGCCGGCTGAAGGCCCTCGACCGGCGCGAGCTCGACCGCTATCTTTCGCACCGGCTGCGCGTCGCGGGCCATCGTGCAGAGCGGCTGTTCAGCGAGGCGGCCGTGCGCAGGCTGCATTCGGTGACCCGGGGCGTGCCCCGGCTGGTCAACATCGTCGCGCACAAGTCCCTGCTGCTCGGCTTCGGCGCCGGCGTGCAGCGGATCGAGGCCGCGCATGTGTCCTCGGCCGCTGCCGATACGCCGGCCGCCGCCGGGGCACGTCGCTGGTGGTGGCCGCTGCGGACACGGCCGGGATGAACCGTCGATGAGCGTGATCAACCAGATGCTGCAGGACCTCGAGCGGCGCCACGCCGGCCCGGACGACCGGCGCGCGCTGCCCGACGAGGTCCGTCCGCTGCCTGCCGGCACCGATCGCGGCGTCGGACGCCGTGTCGCCGGATGGATGCTGGCGGTCGCCGGGGCCGGAGCCGTCGCCTGGGTGGTTGCCGCCGGAAGCATCGCGTTGCCGTCGCCCCGGGCGCTGGGTGGCACCCTCCTGTCGGCGGTGGGCATGGCGTCGCCGGATCCGACGGAACCTGTCGCACTGCAGGCGGCACCGGCCGGTGCCGACCCGGTCGACGCCAGTGCACCCGCCATCGCGACGCGCCTGAGCAGCGATCTGGCCGTGTGGCCGACGGGGCCACGGCCGGCCGCAGAGGATCGGCCGTCCCGTGATCGCGGAGCGGGTGACCGGCCGGCGAAACGCGACGTCGCAAATGCGGAGACCGAGCGGCTGGTACGCGATGCCGCGGGCACGCCGGTCGTGCCGGCTGCCGCGTCCGGCGGTCCCGCACCGCCTGCCGCTTCTCCGGCCGTGGTCTCGAGTTTCGCCGGCAGCCTGCCATCGACCGGGGTGTTCACCAGCCCCTTCGCATCCCCGCCCGTGGTGGTGCCGGTGCCTGCAGCGCCAGTCCGGCCGGTGGATGCATCGCCGGCGCGCATCGATCGCCAGGAGCGCGAGCCGAGCGTGCGCGAACGGGCGGAGGCCATCCATCGCCGGGGCGTCGAGGCCATGCACGAAGGCCGGATGCCGGCTGCGGAGCAGGCGCTGCGCGAGGCGCTGACCCAGTTCCCCGCGCACGAGGCGGCACGCCAGACGCTGCTCGGCATCCTGGTGCAGCAGCGCCGCAACGCAGACGCGGAAGCGTTGCTGCTCGAAGGCCAGCGGCAGAATCCGGCGCAGGTCGGATTCGCGATGGCGCTCGCGCGGCTGCAGGCCGAGCGGGGAGACACATCGGCGGCGCTGGAGTCGATGCAGCGGTCTGCGGCTGCGGGTCGGGACCGTCCCGATTTCCTCGGCTTCCAGGCCGGCCTGCTGGCGCGTGCCGGACGGCATGCGGATGCGGTGGTGCAATACCGGTCTGCATTGCGGATGGCGCCGCAGAATGCGGTCTGGTGGATGGGCCTGGGCATTTCGCTCGAGTCCGATCGGCGGCCGGCGGAAGCGGCCGAGGCCTTCCAGCGGGCGCGCGAGGCGCCAGGACTGAGCCCTGAGCTGACCGCCTATGTGGACCAGCGGCTGCGGGGCCTCCAGCGCTGAGGCAACTGCGGCCTTGCGCGGGTTTCCGCAGCGGGCAGGATCGGCGCATGCTCAGGTGATCGAACCCTGCGGCGTGCGTGCGACCACCCACAGGTCGACGCGTGCGGCGCCCTGGCCTAGCAGGGACCGCGCTGCCTCGGCTGCGGTGGCGCCGGTGGTCGTCACGTCGTCCACCAGTGCGAGGTGAAGCCCGGCCACCGGCGCGTCGACGACGAATGCGCCGCGCCGATTG
>JAIENF010000790.1 GCA_019751575.1 Burkholderiales bacterium | reverse complement strand
TCGTGCGCGGCGAGGGCGAGGATGCGAAGATCGCCGTGCGCAACGTGCGGCGCGACGCGAACGCCGAACTCAAGGCGCTGCTCAAGGACAAGAAGGTGGCCGAGGACGACGAGCGGCGCGCCCAGGAAGACGTGCAGAAGCTGACCGACCGTTTCATCGCGGACATCGACAAGGCGCTCCAGGTCAAGGAAGCCGAACTGCTGGCGGTCTGACCCCATGTTCCGCAGGCAGGCCACGACCGCACCCGGACTGTTGCCAGCCGACGTCCCGCGCCATGTCGCGATCATCATGGACGGCAACGGCCGCTGGGCGCGTCAGCGGATGCTGCCGCGCGTGGCCGGCCACCGACGCGGGGCGAATGCCGTCCGGGCCACGGTCCAGGCCTGCGGTGAACTCGGCGTCGAGCATCTGACGCTGTTCGCCTTCAGCAGCGAGAACTGGCGCCGGCCGGCCGACGAAGTGTCGGCCCTGATGGAGCTCTTCGCGACCGCCATCGAGCAGGAGGTTTCCCGGCTCCATGAGCACGGCGTGCGCTTCCAGGTGGTCGGCGACCGGTCGAGATTCGAACCCGGGCTGCAGAAGCTGATCGAGGACGCGGAGGCGACGACGCGTGCCAATGCGCGGATGACGCTGACCATCGCGGCGAACTACGGCGGACGCTGGGACATCACGCAGGCGGTGAACTGCGCCCTTGCCGCACGTGCCGAGGCCGGACAGGCAGCGGCCACGCCGGCGCTGACCGAAGGCGAGATCGCGCAGCATCTCGCGCTCGCGAGTGCGCCCGAGCCCGACCTGTTCATCCGTACCGGCGGCGAGACGCGGATCAGCAACTTCCTGCTGTGGCAGCTGGCGTATACCGAACTCTGGTTCACCGAAACCCTCTGGCCCGATTTCGGCGCAGCGGACGTGCAGGCGGCCGTGGACGCGTTCCGCAGCCGGGAGCGCCGTTTCGGCCGCACCAGCGACCAGGTCCGTCGCGAAGCAGGTGACCCGGGGGATTCCGTCGCGGGCAATCGAGCGGGCGTGGACCCGGGTGACGGCCTGCCCCGGATCGCCGGCGCCCGGTGATCCCCCGGCGTTCTCGTGAAGCCGGCCCGCGCGTGCTGCACGTGCGCCTCCCGGCCTGCGGCTGACCATGCTCATGCAGCGGATCATGACGGCCGCGGTGCTGCTGGCCTGCTGTGTCGCAGGGTTGTGGTTCGTGCCGCACTGGGCCTGGACGCTGGCGGTGGCGGCCTTCTTTTCCGTCGGCGCATTCGAATGGAGCCGGCTGACCGGCCTCGGGACCGTCGCCACGGCAGCATTCGTTTCCGTGGTGGCGGTGTCGATCTGTGCGCCCCTGGCCGGGCTGCCGCTGCCGGTCGTGGCGACCGGCTGGGCGCTTTCGGGCCTGGCCTGGGCCATGCTGATGCCGGCCTTCCTGGCCCGTGGTGCGCCGGTGCGCAAGGCGTCGCTGCCGGTGGGCTGGCTCCTGCTGGCGCCCGCCGGTGCCGCTCTGGCCTGGCTCGGCCAAGGCCCCTGGCAGCTGCTGTCGCTGATGGCGATCGTCTGGATCGCCGATACCGCAGCCTATTTTTCCGGGCGCGCCTTCGGGCGACACAAGCTGGCGCCCTCGATCAGCCCGGGCAAGACCTGGGAAGGGGTGGCCGGCGGGGCGATCGGCGTTGCGGTCTACCTGGCCGTCCTGCAGGGAACGGGTGCCGCCGATGGCGGTCCGCTGGCCGGGGCCGCTGGATGGGCGCTGGCGGTGACACTGACTGCGTTGAGCGTGCTGGGCGACCTGTTCGAGTCGCTGGTGAAGCGGCAGGCGGGCGCGAAGGACAGCGGCACGCTGCTGCCCGGGCATGGCGGTGTGCTCGACCGCATCGACGGGCTGACCTCCACCCTGCCGGTGGCGGCGCTGGCCGTGTACATTTCTGCCGGATGAAACGATGAGCGCACAGACCCCACCCCGTGCCGGCGCGACCGGCGATCCGCGTCCGGCCGGCCTGACCGTGCTCGGTGCCACCGGCACGATCGGCGTGAACACGCTCGACATCGTGCGTCGGCACCCGGGGCGATTCGAAGTGGTGGCGCTGACGGCGGCGAAGCAGGTCGACCGGCTTTACGAGCAGTGCCTGGAGTTCCGGCCGAAGCTGGCGGTCCTGTCGGACCCGGCGCAGGCTGCGTCGCTCGAGCGCCGACTGCGCGAGCACGGCGTGTCGACCGAGGTCGCGGCGGGGCCGGAGGCGTGCATCGCTGCGGCGGGCCATCCGGATGCCACGCTGGTGATGGCCGCCATCGTGGGCGCTGCCGGCCTGATGCCGACGCTCGAGGCGGCGCGCCACGGCAAGCGCGTGCTGCTCGCGAACAAGGAGGCGCTGGTGATGACCGGCGGCCTGTTCATCGGCGAATTGCGGCGCCATGGTGCGTCCCTGGTGCCGATAGACAGCGAGCACAATGCGATCTTCCAGTGCCTGCCGCGCGACTTCACCGGCGACCTCGCGGCCGCCGGCGTGCGCCGCCTGCTGCTCACGGCGTCCGGCGGTCCGTTCCGCAGCCGGTCCCCCGAGTCCGTGGCGGACGTGACGCCGGAGGAAGCCTGTCGCCATCCGAACTGGGTGATGGGACGCAAGATTTCCGTCGATTCCGCGACCATGATGAACAAGGCGCTCGAAGTGATCGAGGCGCACTGGCTGTTTGGCGCGACCCCGGCCGAGATCGAGGTGCTCGTCCATCCGCAGAGCGTGGTCCATTCGATGGTGGAGTACTGCGACGGCTCGGTGCTGGCGCAGCTCGGCCAGCCCGACATGCGCACGCCGATCGCCTACGGCCTCGGTTTCCCGTCACGCATCGACGCCGGCGTCGAGTTCCTCGACCTGCTCAGGACCGGGCGCCTGGAGTTCGAGGCCCCGGACCCGAAGCGGTTCCCCTGCCTGCCGCTGGCCTGGGCGGCGCTGGCCGCCGGCGGCACGGCCAGTGCGGTGCTCAACGCGGCCAATGAAGTCGCGGTCGAGGCCTTCCTGGACCGTCGCCTGCGCTTCGGCGACATTGCGCGCGTGATCGAGGCCGTGCTCGCGCAGCCGTTGCCGGGTGATGCGCGCAGCGTCGAAGGCGTGCTGGATGCCGATGCCGCGGCTCGACGTGCGGCCTCGGCGGTCGTCGCGCGCCACGCCTGCTAGTATGGCCGCGAGTTCCTTCCTGCCACAGCCGGTTCGCCCCCCGTCATGCTGACCACGATCATCGCATTCATCGTCGCCCTCGGCGTCCTGATCGTCGTGCACGAGTTCGGCCATTACTTCGTCGCGCGCTGGTGCGGCGTGAAGGTGCTTCGATTCTCCGTCGGCTTCGGCCGGCCGTTGCTGCGCAGGGTCTACGGTGCCGACCGGACGGAGTGGGTGATCGGCGCGATCCCGCTCGGCGGCTATGTGAAGATGGTCGACGAGCGCGAGGACAACGTCCCGCCCGAGGACCTGCCGCGCGCCTTCAACCGGCAGTCGGTATGGAGGCGCATCGCGATCGTCGCCGCCGGCCCGCTGGCCAACTTCCTGCTGGCGATCCTCCTGTACTGGGGCCTGTTCGTGCACGGCATTCCCGGCATGAAGCCGATCATCGCTGCGCCGCAGCCCGGGTCGATCGCGGCGATGGCCGGCTTCCAGGCCGGCGATACCGTGCGGGCGGTGGACGGCGAGACCGTGGTGCAATGGCAGGATGCCCGGTGGCGCCTGCTCAGTCGCGGGGTGGATCGCGCGCAGGTCCGGGTCGACGTGGTCGATTCCGAAGGTCGCGAGGCGGTGCGCACGCTGGATTTCTCCGGCGTGACCACGGCCCAGGTCGAAGAGAACTTCCTCGCCCATGTCGGGCTGTCGGTCGCGCAGCCCCGCTTCGAGCCGGTGATCGGGCGCGTCGTGCAGGGCGGCGTCGCCGACCGCGCGGGGTTGCTGGCCGGCGATCGGGTGCTTTCGATCGACGGCCGCAGGATGGCCGACTGGGAAGGGCTGGTCAGTGCGATCCGCGCGAGTCCGGGCAAGCCGATCGAACT
>JAIENF010000346.1 GCA_019751575.1 Burkholderiales bacterium | reverse complement strand
GGCCGCTGCGCCCGAACGGCGAGCGGGGTATCTGCATCCTGCCGACACGCTGGTGCAGGCGCTGCCGATGCTGCTGCTCGGCACCGAGCGTGCGCTCGGCGTGTTGCAGGGCCGGACGCTTGATCCCTGTCCGGGGGAATCCGACCAGCCGGCCGGGACGCTGGTACGACTATACGGTCCGGGAGATCTGCCTGGTGTCAGGGTGCCGACAGTCCAGGGCGTGCGCGGCGCTGCATTCCTCGGCCTGGGCGTGCTGGAAGCCGGGGAAAGGGGGGCGCTTCGCCTGCGTCCGGTACGGCTGATCGCCCATGCGGCGCCGCCCGCGGCGTCGAAGAATGCGTCCTTCGTGACGCCATCGGGCGAAACCACTTGAGTGCCCCCCTGATTTCAAAGTAAAATCCGGGGCTTTTCTATTAAACCAAACACATCTGGGGCTTTTCATTTCCATGGCTCAAACCGCAGAACAGAAGGCCGTTGTCGTCAAGGAGTACCAGCGTGGTACCGCCGACACCGGTTCGTCGGAAGTCCAGGTTGCGCTGCTGACCGCGCGCATCAACGACCTGACTTCCCACTTCCAGAAGAACATGAAGGACCACCACTCGCGCCGTGGCCTGCTGAAGATGGTCAGCAAGCGGCGCAAGCTGCTCGATTACCTGAAGGATCGCGATCTCGCCCGCTACCGTGGCCTGATCGAACGCCTCGGGCTGCGCAAGTAGAGACCCTGATGGCCGCACGCGATGCCTGCGGCCATGTCGGGGCGTGGATGCGTCCGTCCGAGCCGCGCGCCCATGGCCAGTCGGTCATGCGAGCGGCAGGGACGGCATGCCACGCCGGAGGTCGCCTGGAACGAACTGCAGTCAGGGCGTGGATGACCTCTTCCCGGATCCCCCAACTCCCTGCTCATCGATGATGAGCCTCATCTGAGTTCGAAAGGTCGACCTTGAATCCAGTGCGCAAAACCCTGCAATGGGGCCGGCATACGCTGACCCTCGAAACCGGCGAGATCGCCCGCCAGGCCGACGGTGCCGTGATCGTGAACATGGACGACACGGTGGTGCTGGTCACCGTCGTGGGCAAGCGGCAGGCCGATCCGGGCAAGGATTTCTTCCCGCTGACCGTCGATTACCAGGAACGCACGTATGCCGCGGGCAAGATCCCCGGTGGCTTCTTCAAGCGCGAAGGCCGTCCTTCCGAGAAGGAGATCCTGACCTCGCGCCTGATCGACCGTCCGATCCGTCCGCTGTTCCCGGAAGGTTTCTTCAACGAAGTGCAGGTCGTGGCGACGGTGATGTCGTCGAACAGTGAAGTCGATTCCGACATCCTGGCGATGATCGGCACCTCGGCTGCGCTGGCGGTCTCGGGCATTCCCTTCGAGGGTCCGATCGGCGCGGCGCGCGTCGGCTATGCCAACGGCGAATACCTGCTGAACCCCACGCTGACCGAGCTCAAGACCTCGCAGTTGAACCTGGTGGTGGCCGGCACTTCGCAGGCCGTGCTGATGGTCGAGTCGGAAGCGCTGGAACTGACCGAAGACGTGATGCTCGGCGCGGTGGTCTACGGCCACCAGCAGATGCAGCAGGTCATCGATGCGATCAACGAGCTGGCCGACGAGGCCGGCAAGCCGCACTGGGACTGGACGCCGCCGGCCAAGGACGAAGCACTGGTTGCCCGGATGCGCGGGATGGTCGAGGGCGACCTGCGTGCCGCCTATGCCATCCGCGAGAAGCAGGCCCGTTCGAAGCTCGTCTATTCGATCCGGGACAAGACCATCGCCGCGCTGTCCGAAGGCGCGGATGCGCCGTCCTCGCAGATGCTCAAGGGCATCTTCGGCGACATCGAGTCGGGCATCGTGCGCAACCAGGTGCTGTCCGGCGAGCCGCGCATCGACGGCCGCGACACCCGTACCGTGCGTCCGATCAACATCCGCACCGGGCTGCTGCCGCGTGCCCATGGCTCGGCACTGTTCACCCGTGGCGAGACGCAGGCGCTGGTGGTCGCCACCCTCGGCACGTCTCGCGACGAGCAGATCATCGACGCGCTGCAGGGCGAGTACCACGATCGCTTCATGATGAACTACAACATGCCGCCTTACGCCACCGGCGAGACCGGCCGCGTCGGTTCGCCGAAGCGGCGCGAGATCGGCCATGGCCGCCTGGCCAAGCGCGCGCTGCTGGCCGTGCTGCCGACGCCGGAGGAGTTCGCCTACTCGTTCCGCGTCGTGTCCGAGATCACCGAGTCGAACGGTTCCAGCTCGATGGCATCCGTCTGCGGCGGCTGCCTGGCGCTGATGGATGCGGGCGTACCGGTCAAGTCGCATGTCGCGGGCATCGCGATGGGCCTGATCAAGGAAGGCAACCGCTTCGCGGTGCTGACCGACATCCTGGGCGACGAGGACCACCTCGGCGACATGGACTTCAAGGTGGCGGGTACCGAGCAGGGCATCACTGCGCTGCAGATGGACATCAAGATCACCGGCATCACCAAGGAGATCATGAACGTCGCCCTGCACCAGGCGCGTGAGGCCCGGATGCACATCCTGGGCGCCATGCGCGATTCGATGTCGACGGCGCGTGAAGATATCTCCAACTTCGCACCGCGCATGATCACCATGAAGATCAAGCCGGAGAAGATCCGCGACGTGATCGGCAAGGGCGGGGCGGTCATCCGCGCGCTGACCGAAGAGACCGGCACTTCCATCGACATCGGCGAAGACGGTACCGTGACCATCGCCAGCGTCTCGGCCGAAGGCAGCGCGCTCGCCAAGAAGCGGATCGAAGAGATCACCGCTGACGTCGAGGTGGGACGCATCTACGAGGGCACGGTGCTGAAGCTTCTGGATTTCGGCGCGATCGTCAGCGTGCTTCCCGGCAAGGACGGCCTGCTGCACATCTCGCAGATCGCCAACGAACGCGTCGCCAACGTGTCCGACCACCTGAAGGAAGGCCAGTCGGTGCGCGTGAAGGTGCTCGAGGCCGACGAGAAGGGCCGGCTGCGGCTGAGCATGAAGGCTGCTGCTGCGGACGCACCGGCCGCCTGAGCGCAGTCTGCTTGACGTAGAAAAGCCGGGCGATCGCCCGGCTTTTTTTCTTCCCCTGCGCCTTCGGCGCGAGGCGTCGACTGCTACTTGGCGATCTGCCGTTCGCGCATCTCGTCCAGCGTCTTGCAATCGATGCACAGCGTCGCGGTGGGGCGTGCCTCGAGCCGCTTGAGGCCGATCTCGATGCCGCAGCTCTCGCAGAACCCGTAATCGCCCGAGTCGATGCGTGCGATCGTCTCGTCGATCTTCTTGATCAGCTTGCGCTCGCGGTCCCGGTTGCGCAGTTCCAGCGCCATGTCGGATTCCTGGCTGGCGCGATCATTGGGATCGGCGAAGATGGTGGCTTCGTCCTGCATCATCTGCACCGTACGGTCGATGTCGAGAGACAGCTCGCTCTTCACCGACGCAAGGATCTTGCGGAAGTGGTCGAGCTGCTTCGCGTTCATGTACTCCTCGTCCTTCTTGGGCTTGTAAGGAGCAACCTTGTTCTGGAAATCGACCGCCATGATCCCTCCGGGAGTCACGAGGGCGCCGCCTTCGCCGCGACCGGGGCACACAAACGACAGGGCTCCCGTCCAGGGCTGGCCACGCCAACCAGTAGAACAAACAATCGGGCTTGATAGCATGAACTCATTGCGCCCGCAAGCGTGGCCGGAGCAAGGATCGCGCCCGAGGCGGGGAGGGGCGCTGGCCCCGCAGTCGAGTAGAATCGACGCATCGGGTGCCCGTAGCTCAACCGGATAGAGCACCGGCCTTCTAAGCCGGCGGTTGCGCGTTCGAGTCGCGCCGGGCACGCCAGCGTATGCGCGCAACGGGCGGCGAGCCGGCCGCGCCCGCAAAAATCGACAGTCCGGTGGTCGCGCCCTGGCCGAACGCTGGCTATAATTGGCGGCTGGTCAGGTCAGTGGTGGCTGTAGCTCAGCTGGTAGAGTCCCGGATTGTGATTCCGGTTGTCGCGGGTTCGAGTCCCGTCAGCCACC
>JAIENF010000663.1 GCA_019751575.1 Burkholderiales bacterium | reverse complement strand
CCTGCCTCGGTCCGATGCTCAATGCCATGGGAGGTGCCCTTGCGCGCGCAGGTACATCTGTCAGCCGCCTTTCCGGCCGCGCTTGCGCGGCGGTGCGGCTTCCTCGAACCCGGGGTTCTCCGGATGCCCGGTGGCCGAGGTGAGGACCAGCACCTGCCGATAGCGGTTCACGCCGGCGGTCGGCTGTGCGCTGATGCGGGCGAACATGAAGGCGGCGTTGCGTTCCACTTCCAGCACGGTCGCCACCGGCAGGCCGGCGGGGTAGGTGCCATCGATCCCCGAGGTGATCAGCTTGTCGCCGTTCTGGATGTCTGCAGAGAACGGCATGAACCGGAGCTCGAGCGCGCCGTCCGACCCGACGCCGAACAGCACGCCGCGGACGCCGCTGCGCATGACCTGCACCGGCACGGTCATGTCCTTGTCGGTGATCAGCGTCACCTGGCTGGCCCACGGATAGACGCGCGTGACCTGGCCGACCAGGCCGGCGGCATCGACCACGGGTTGCCCGGCCCCGATGCCATCGGTCAGGCCCTTGCTGATGATCACCCGGCGGGTGAACGGGTCGCGATGCGAATAGAGGATCTCGGCATAGACTGACGATTGCGGCCCGCCGGCACGGGTGTCGAGCAGCCCGCGCAAGCGGGCGTTCTCGAGTTCTAGCGCCTCCAGCCTGAGCAGCGCGGCGGCGTTGACGAGGTTCTGCTGCTCGAGCAGGTTGTTGCGCGTGGTCAGCTGGGTCTGGGTCGAGAAGAACCCGGACATCCGGTCGAGCAGCGAAGCCGGCGCCAGGGCCAGCCGCTGCAGCGGGTAGATCGCGACCGCGACGACCTGCTGCACGTACGTCAGGTACTTGAAGCGGCTGTCGGCGACGATCAGCGTCAGGGCAAGCAGCGCGAACAGCAGGAAGCGCGCGAACGCACTCGGGCCGCGGTTGAAGAAGGGTTGCTGCGCGTATTCCATTCAGCGCGCCGGCGGGGGTGGGGGATCGCCGGCCTGTGCCGGGCAGTCGTGGGGACGGGAGCGGGTACCGGTCTCAGTCACTGGTGAAGATCGACGACACGCGGTCCATCTGCTCGAGTGCCAGCCCCGACCCCCGCACCACGCAGGTCAGCGGATCTTCGGCGCAGATCACCGGCAGGCCGGTTTCTTCCATCAGCAGGCGGTCGATGTCGCGCAGCAGCGCGCCGCCGCCGGTGAGCACCATGCCTTTTTCGGCGATGTCCGCGCCCAGTTCCGGCGGCGTCTGCTCGAGCGCGCTCTTCACCGCGCCGACGATCTGGTTCAGCGGTTCGGTCAGCGCTTCGAGGATCTCGTTGCTGGAGATGGTGAAGCTGCGCGGGATGCCTTCGGCCAGGTTGCGGCCCTTGACTTCCTTCTCGCGCACCTCGCTGCCGGGGAACGCGGAGCCGATCTCCTTCTTGATCTCTTCCGAGGTCGTCTCGCCGATCAGCATCCCGTAGTTGCGCCGGATGTAGTTGATGATCGCTTCGTCGAACTTGTCGCCGCCGACCCGCACCGAACCGGCGTAGACGATGCCGCCGAGCGAGATCACCCCGACCTCGGTCGTGCCGCCGCCGATGTCGACCACCATCGAGCCCGTGGCTTCCTCGACCGGCAGGCCGGCGCCCAGCGCCGCGGCCATCGGCTCCTCGATCAGTTCCACCTTGCGCGCGCCGGCACCGTAGGCCGATTCGCGGATCGCCCGGCGCTCGACCTGGGTCGAGCCGCAGGGCACGCAGATGACGATGCGCGGGCTCGGGCTGAAGATGCGCGAGTCGTGGACCTTGCGGATGAAGTGCTTGAGCATCTGCTCGGTGATGGTGAAGTCGGCGATGACGCCGTCCTTCATCGGCCGGATGGCGGTGATGTTGCCGGGCGTGCGGCCCAGCATCTGCTTGGCCGCCAGGCCCACCTGCTGGATGACCTTCTTGCCGTTCGGCCCGCCCTCCTGGCGGATCGCGACGACCGACGGTTCGTTGAGGACGATGCCTTTGCCACGTACCCAGATCAGGGTATTCGCCGTGCCAAGATCGATTGCGAGATCAGTCGAGAAGTAGCCGCTGAGGAATCCGAACATTTATGGAGTGAATTCGATTGGATGCGCGCTGGGCTGCGCGATGCGGTATGGGGTGGCGACCGGGAGACGGTTGCCCTCGATGTGCGGGTACGGCATTGCCGGCGCGCGAGTTGCGCGCCGCACGCGCCGGACCGGGTGCTCGGTCCGGGTGATCGGTCGGCGGGTGCGACCGGGAGTACGGCATATCAACTACGTTATGATACCCCGGATCGTCACCCTCCAGCCCCCGTCACAGACCCGCGTCCCGGCCCCCCGTTCCAATGTCCCTTCGCCAGGAAGACGTCCAGCGCATCGCGCACCTCGCGCGGCTCGCGATCACCGATGAAGAAGCCGGGCGCACGCTCGCCCAGCTGAACGACATCTTCGGCATGATCGAACGCATGCGCGCGGTCGATACCGAAGGCATCGAGCCGATGTCGCATCCGCTCGGCGGGGCACAGCGCTTGCGTGACGACGCGGTCACCGACATCCCCGACCGCGAGCGCAACCTGGCGAATGCGCCGGCGCGGCAGGATGGCCTGTTCCTGGTCCCGCGCGTGCTCGAGTGACCCGATGAGCGATGCCCTGCACCAGTTGCCGCTGGCCGACCTGGCGAGGCTGCTCGCGGCGCGCGAGGTCTCGGCGGTCGACCTCGCCCGGCACTTCCTGGCGCGCATCGAACGCCACAGCGTGCTCAATGCCTTCCTCGATGTCCGGCCCGAAGTGACGCTGGGCCAGGCCCGGGCTGCGGACGATCGGCGGGCGCGGGGCGAGTCCGGTGCGCTGCTCGGCATCCCGATCGCGCACAAGGACATCTTCGTCACCCGCGACTTCGCGTCCACCGCAGCCAGCCGGATGCTCGAGGGCTACATGAGCCCCTTCGATGCCACCGTGGTCGCGCGCCTGGCCCGGGCCGGCATGGTGACGCTGGGCAAGGTCAACTGCGACGAGTTCGCGATGGGTTCGTCCAACGAGAACAGTGCCTATGGCCCGGTGCTGAACCCCTGGGACACTGCGGCCGTGCCCGGCGGATCCTCCGGCGGATCCTCGGCGGCCGTCGCCGCCCGCATCGCGCCGGTGGCCACCGCGACCGACACCGGCGGCTCGATCCGCGAGCCGGCTGCGTTCTGCGGCATCACCGGCACCAAGCCCACCTACGGCCGGCCGTCGCGCTGGGGCATGATCGCCTTCGCCTCCAGCCTCGATACCGCCGGACTGATGACCGTGTCGGCCGAGGATGCCGCCTGGGTGCTGTCCGCAATGTGCGGCTTCGATCCGAACGACTCCACCAGCGTCGATCGGCCCGAAGAGGATTTCACGCGCGACCTCGCGCGGCCGGTCGCCGGCCTGCGCATCGGCGTGCCGAAGGAGTTCTTCGCCGCCGGCCTGCAACCCGATGTCGAACGCGCGGTGCGCGGCGCGCTGGAAACCTACCGATCGATGGGCGCGACCCTGGTCGACATCTCGCTGCCCAATGCCGAACTCGGCATCCCGGTCTACTACGTCGTCGCGCCGGCCGAATGCAGCTCGAACCTGTCGCGGTTCGATGGCGTGCGCTACGGCCACCGGGCAAAGGACCACGGCGACCTCGCGGACATGATCAAGCGCTCGCGCGCCGAGGGCTTCGGGCCCGAACCGAAGCGGCGGATACTGATCGGCACGTACGTGCTGTCGCACGGCTACTACGATGCCTACTACATCAAGGCGCAGCAGGTGCGCCGGCTGATCGCGAACGAATTCCAGCAGGCGTTCACGCAGTGCGACGTGATCGCCGGCCCGGTGACCACCAGCGTCGCGTTCGGCTTCGGCGAGAAGGCGGCCGATCCGGTGTCGATGTACATGTCGGACCTCTACACGATCCCGGGCAGCCTGGCCGGCGTGCCGAGCGTGAGCATTCCCTGCGGCTTCGGCGATGGCGCGAACGCCTCGCGGCCGGTCGGCCTGCAGCTGATGGCC
>JAIENF010000769.1 GCA_019751575.1 Burkholderiales bacterium | reverse complement strand
GGCGACGCCAAGGCTGCGCCGCAGCTGGCGCAGCAGCATCGGATGCATGACGGGGGCGGGCGTGGTGGGCGTCAAGACGTTCAGGCCGATTCTCTCAGCGACGTGATGGTCATCGTCTGGTTGTGCAATCGGCACTCGGTCGAATCGAACAGCGGACTGATCTCTCCGTTCGAGTAGAAGCCGGCGACCCGTGCGCTACGCCCGAACACGGCCGCCACCGCCTCCACTTCCTCGTCGACGCGGGCCCCCATCACCAGCTTCCGGCCGACGCAGCTCACCAGCAACGCCAGGCAGTCTCCCGTGCTGTCCGTGCCGGCCCAGGCCCGCTCGGCGGCCGCCTGCGCGCCGTCGATCAGCGTGTCGGTGGACGCGTGCATCAGCTTGAGGTAACCATCGGTGAAGATGTCGCCAGCCAGGATCAGGCTGCCGGCGGCGCGGTCGATGCCGAGGATGGTCCGGATCAGGCCCTGGCCCTGGCGATCGGTCCCCATCATCTCGAATGGAAACAGGAGGCCGGTTCCGGGAAGGCCTTCGGCGTACTCGCCGAGGTATCTTCGATACACGTCCAGCGCCGGCGCACCGTCGAGTTCGAACAGGACATTGCCCTCCGCACGCGTCACCCGCCGCGCAGGACCGAAGGGCTGCCATCCGTGGAACGATCCATGCGACACCCGCGTACGGGGCGCGTGCAGGCCGACCGCGACCAGCTGCCGATCGCTCACGTCCCGGCTGGACAGGGTCCAGGTCCTGGAGAAGGCCCCTCCGTCGCCGGCCAGCCCGCCGGCGATCGCCACGCCCGGAGGCAGCCGGCTGGCAAGGCCCGCGATCAGGGCGCTGCCATTGATCTCGACCCCGAGACCGAACACCAGCACGTTGTGCAGGCCATCGACGGCCAGGCCCCCGGCGAGCCTGACGCCTGCATCGAACGAATCGGCCATCGACGACAGGTCGGTGGTGGCCAGCACCACGCCCGGCTGCTCGAAGTGGACGGCAGTCAGTCCCAGCATGCCGTCGGTCACGCCGAGGTTGCCGATTTCACCTGCGGTGGAACACCCGGCGAGCACAGCCTTCGGGAATGCAGCCTGGAGCACGCCGAGCAGGCCGGGCTCCGTCATCCGCTCGACTGCGCCGAAGGCGAGTACCAGATGGGGCTCGATCGCCGCCAGCGGGGCCAGTTCGCCGGCCGTGGGCGTGCGATGGGTGGTCTCTTGTAGGATCTTCATGGTTTCCTGCGGCTTGCGCTTTCGTCACGAGCGCAGGCTCCATTGTCCCGCTGCCATCAGGCACCGGGGGGCGCGTTACCTGTCACCCGTTGTCATCGGCACGCCACGCACCGACTTGAGCATGTCGATGCCCCTGTGCGCGTGCCTCGCCGCAGCGAAAATGCTAGGGTCGGGCCTTCGACTCGGGGAGGCAGGCATATGGCTGGCAACACGGAGCAGGCACGGGCGCAGAAGGACGAAACGAAAGGGCGGTTTTCGTGGCTCAGGCTTGCGGATCCGGCGCAGTGGGCACCCGACGTCGCGCAACTGCAGCAGGACAGCCTGCAGCGGCTCGGCTTCATCCGAAGCTTCCTGCGCCTGCCGTTCGGACCGGGCCGGCTTGCGCTGTACCAGGGATACCTCGATCGACTGATGCGTGCGCCGGATGGCCTGCTGCCCCCGCTGGAACGCGAGCTGATCGCACTGGTGACCAGCGTCGAGAATCGATGCGAAGTCTGCATCCTCTCGCATTCGGCAGCCCTGAAGAAGTACGGCATGGATGCTGACACCGTCGACACGATGACCCTGGCCTGGCGGCGGGCTCCGCTGTCGCCGCGCCATCTCGCGCTCGCCAACTTCGCATCGCGACTCACGCTGGCGCCGGGCGACGTCGACGAGTCTCTGCTCGACGGGCTGCGTGCGGCCGGCCTGGGCGAGGCAGAGGTGTTCGAAGCCGTGCAGGTGGTGGCGATCTACAACTCGAACAACCGCATCAACAACGCGGTGGGCATGATCCCGAATGCCCAGAGTCGTCCGGGTTACCGCCCGCCGGGCTGAGGTCAGCCGCTGCCGGCAGCGGGCCCGCCCGCAGGCCTGGCAGCCTGCGCCTCGACGGCCGTGAGCCAGAGCCGCGCATCGAATTCCAGCTGGTCGTACGCCGGCTCCATGTGCCGGCACAGCGCATAGAAGGCCCTGTCGTGCATGCGCTCCTTGAGGTGTGCGAGCTCGTGCACCACGATCATCCGGAGCAGGGGCTCCGGCACCTCCCGGAACAGCCCGGCGATGCGGATCTCGCGCTTGGCCTTGATCCGCCCACCCTGCACGCGCGACACCACGCTGTGCATGCCCAGCGCGTTACGCACGACATGCAGCTTGTTGTCGTAGGCGATCCTCGACAGCGGAACGGCGCTGCGCATGAACCGGCCCTTGATGTCCGACACGTACCCGTACAGCGCACCGTCGGTGCGCATCGAATGGGGTGGCCCATGGCGACGGGTAAGCGTGTCGAGCAGGCTGCCCTGGGCGAGCAGCGTGTCCACGCGGGCCAGGAGTTCGGCCGGATAACCCGACAGGTACTGCAGCGACGGCCCGGGCCTCGACGGAGGACGCTCCGCCTCGGTCATGACGGCTGACGGGTGTGCAGCCCGATCATCGTGCCGGTGGCTGCGTGCGCGATCGGACAGGCACGGCTACTCGAGCTTCGCCCCGGAAAAGCGCACCGCCTTGCCCCAGCGCTCGAACTCGGCGCGCAGGAAGCTGGCGAACTCGGCACCGGACGCGCTGGACGGTATCGCGCCCTGGCTGGTCACCCGCTCGCGAATCGACGGATCACGCATGATGGTCACGACATCGCGCGATATGCGCTCCACCGCATCGGCCGGCGTGCCTGCCGGCGCGAGATACCCCGACCAGGACAGCGCCTCGAAGCCGGGCACCTGTTCGGCCACCGTCGGCACGCTCGGCGCGGCCGGGATACGCTCACGGGTGGTCACCGCGATCGGCCGCAGCTTGCCGGCCTGCACGTGGGGCAGAGCAGAGGTCGTGGTGTCGAACATCAGCGTCACATGGCCGCCGAGGAGGTCGTTGATCGCCGGTGCACTGCCCTTGTAGGCGATGTGGTTGAGCTTGATGCCGGTCATCGAGGACAGCATCTCGCCGGCCAGGTGCTGCGAGGTGCCGACACCGACCGAGGCGAAATCGATCTGGCCCGGTCGCTTCTGCGCGAGTGCGACCAGGTCCTTGACCGTCTTCACCGGCAGGCTCGGATGCGCGACGATCATCAGCGGCAGCGAAGCCACCTGGGCCAGCGGCACGAAATCCTTCTGCGCGTCGTATGGCAGTTTCGCGAACAGGTGGGGATTGATGGACAGCGCGCCGGCAGTGCCGAACAGCAGCGTGTAGCCGTCCGGCTTCGCTCGCGCCACGGCCTCGGTGCCGATGATGCTCGATGCACCCGGGCGATTCTCGATGGTCACCGGCTGGCCCCACAGCGCCGCCAGCCGCTCCGCAGTCATCCGGGCAAAGATGTCGGTCGAACCGCCTGGCGGGAATGCCACCACCACGCGCACCGCGCGGTTGGGAAACGTCTGCGCGGCCAGCGGTTGGGCGACGGTGAGCGCGACCACCGCTGCACACAGGGCGAGCGGCACGACCCGCGGGCGCAGCAGCCTCGCGCCACCGGAAGTGGCGCTGCAGAATCCGCGCGCAGAAGGGACGGGGCAGGGTGCAGCGAGGTAACCGGGCATGGCAGTCTCCGTGAGGAAGCCCTTGCGACTTGCAATGCAAGGGCCAGAAAGGATCAGATCACTGCACGCTCGCGAAGTTCCGCAAGCAGCGTACGATCGATGCCGGGAACGCGGCAGCACTGACCATCGGGGAAGTGCCAGGCGTTGCGCCTCGCTGCGGCCTGGACCAAACGAAAGAGCCCCGCATCGCTGCGAGGCTCTAGGAATATGGCTCCCCGACCTGGGCTCGAACCAGGGACCTGCGGATTAACAGTCCGTCGCTCTACCGACTGAGCTATCGGGGA
>JAIENF010000409.1 GCA_019751575.1 Burkholderiales bacterium | reverse complement strand
CGCTCGCGGCCTTCGAGCGCTCGGGGCGACACGCGGCCGCCGAGACCGGGTGGCGGGCCCACCTGGCCCGATGGCCTGGCAGCGTCCTGGGCTGGTTCGCCCTGGGCAACCTCGCGCACCGGGACGGCCGCCTGTCGGAAGCGGAAGGCGCATTCCGCGAAGCCATCCGGATCGATCCCTCCTTCACCCCGGCCTTGAACAATCTCTCGCTGACGATCGCGGGACAGGGCCGCCAGGACGAAGCACTCGCCCTCGCCGAGCGCGCACTGGCTGCCGGCGGGCCACATGCCGAATCAGCGCGAACGACCCTGGACAGCCTGCGCCAACGCACCGGCAACGCCGTCGACCCTGCAGATTGAGCTAAACCCGGCCGCCCCTGGTGCCGATAGCTATAATCCGACGCTCCCCCCGGTCAGAGGTAGTCATGCGCTTCGAACGCCCCGAACTCCGCCGTCGCCACGCGGCCGATCGCTCCGGCCCGGCCACCGCCGGCCCCTGCCGATTGCCCGTTCGACGGCCCACCTCCGCACTGACCGCCGCCGTCGCGGCGCTCGCACTCGCCGGATGCGCGACGCCCGGCACCGGGGATCCGCGCGACCCGCTGGAACCACTGAACCGCGGCATCTACGAGATCAACGATGCGGTGGACCGCGCGCTGATCCGGCCGGTGGCCGAGGTCTACACCGCGGTCGTGCCCAGCCCGGCGCGTACCGGCGTATCGAACTTCTTCGGAAATCTCTACGATTTCTGGAACGCAACCAACAACCTGCTGCAGGGCAAGGTCGGCACGGCGGTGTCGGACATCGGCCGGATCGCCCTCAACACGACCGTCGGACTGCTCGGATTCGTCGATGTCGCGTCCCGGGTCGGCCTCGAAAAGAGCGATGAAGACTTCGGCCAGACGCTGGGCTGGTGGGGCATCGGTCACGGTCCGTACCTCGTGCTGCCGCTGCTCGGTCCGAGCACCCTGCGCGACGGCACCGGCACGGTGGTCCAGATCGTCCTCGACCCGCAGACCCGCTGGATCGACGACGAACCCACCCGCTGGAGCCTGTGGGGGCTGCGCCTGATCAACAACCGGGCCAACCTGCTCGGCGTCGGCCGCGTGTTCGACGAAGCGGCCACCGACCGCTATGCATTCCTGCGCGATGCCTATTTCCAGCGCCGCCGCAACCAGTTGTGGGACGGCAACCCGCCGCGCGAGAAGGACTTTTCCCGGGTGCAGCCGAGCATCGTCGAACTGCCGCCCGTGTGGCTGCGCCAGGACCTGCCGTCGCCGGTCGCTGCGCCTGCCGCCACCCCTGACGCACGGGCGACCGGCACGATCGAGCCCGAGGCAATCGCGCCCGCGGACGGAACGCGGGTCGATGCGCCGCTCGCGACGCCGGTGGCAACCGGCGGCGAGCCGATGGCAGCGATCCTGGTGACACGGGCCGCGCTCGACTGAGCGATCGGCCCGGGGGCCATCCCGGAAAGACGAAAGGCCAGGCATCTGCCTGGCCTTTGTCTTTCCCGTACCGCCGTTCCGCTCAGAGGCCGGCGCGAAGGACCTCGATGCGCTCCTCGAGCGGCGGGTGGGTCATGAACAGGCGCTTCAGGCCGCCGGCCACGCCGCCGCTGATGCCCATCGCGGCCACCTGGCTCGGCAGCGCTGCCGGCTGGTGGGCCCGCTGCAGCGCCTCGAGGGCGGCGATCATCTTGCCACGCGACGACAGGCTCGCGGCACCTGCATCGGCGCTGAACTCGCGCTGCCGGCTGAACCACATCACGACGATGCTGGCAAGGATGCCCAGGACCATCTCGGCGATGAACACCGTCGCGTAATAGCCGACGCCCTGGCCCGACTCGCTCTTGAACACGACACGGTCGATCACCTGGCCGATGACGCGCGCCAGGAAGAACACGAACGTGTTCACCACCCCCTGGATCAGCGTGAGCGTCACCATGTCACCGTTTGCAATGTGGCTGACCTCATGCGCGAGCACCGCTTCGATCTCGTCGTCGCGCATGTTGTTCAGGAGGCCGGTGCTGACCGCCACCAGCGCACTGTTCCGGGTCATGCCGGTAGCGAACGCGTTGACGTCGGGGGAGTCGTAGATCGCGACCTCCGGCATGCCGATGCCGGCCTTCTCGGCCTGCTTGCGCACCGTCTCGACCAGCCAGAACTCACGCGAGCTGCTGGGGGATTCGATCACGACCGCGCCGGTCATCCGCTTTGCCGACCACTTGGAGATCGCCAGCGAGATGAAGGCGCCGCCGAAACCCATGAAGGCGCAGAACAGGAGCAGCCCGCCCATGCCGCCGCCGAGCATCCGGTCGAGCCCGAGCAGCCTTGCGGTGACGCTCAGGACCAGCAGCACACCCACATTGGTGATCAGGAACAGCACGATACGTTTCATCGATTCACTCCGTAGTAGTACGCCGGCGCAGCCAGGGAAGATCCGAGGGCGCCCCGTCACGCACCGTTAGATGCGGCTGCAGCGCGCAAGTTCAAGCCTGAGGGGGTGTTTTTGCAACCTGGACGCCCTTCACATTGTCCAGCACCGTGGTCGCAGACCCGATCAGCGACGCGATGTCGGCCAGGTTGGCCGGCACGATCAGGGTATTGCCGACCTTGGCCAGGTTGCCGAATGCCCCGACGTAGAGTTCGGCCACCTTCAGGTTCGCCGCGTTCAGGCCGTTCGGCGTCCCGATCGCATCGGCGACCGCACGCGTCGCCTGGGCGGTGGCGTCGGCCACGGCGATCAGCGCCTGCGCCTCGCCCTGGGCGTTGTTGATCGCGGCCGCCTTCTCGCCCTCCGAGCGCAGGATCGCAGCCTGCTTCGCACCCTCGGCGAGGTTGATCTCTTCCTGCTTCTGGCCTTCGGACTTGGCGATCAGCGCGCGCTTCTCGCGCTCGGCGGTGATCTGCGCCTGCATCGCGCGCAGGATGGTGTCCGGCGGGGTCAGGTTCTTGATCTCGTAGCGCAGCACCTTCACGCCCCAGGTGCGCCCGGCCTCGTCCAGCACCGACACGATCTGGCGGTTGATCTCGTCGCGCGACTCGAACGTGCGGTCGAGTTCCATCTTGCCGATCTCGGAGCGCAGCGTCGTCTGCGCGAGCTGGGTGATCGCCGTGATGTAGTCGGAAGACCCGTACGAGGCCAGCCGCGGATCGGTGACCTGGTAATAGATGATCCCGTCGACGGACAACTGGGTGTTGTCGCGCGTGATGCAGGTCTGCTCCGGAACGTCGAGCGGCACCTCCTTCAGGGAATGGCGGTACTGGATGCGGTCGACGAACGGCACGATGATGCGCAGTCCCGGCTCGAGCACGCCATGGAACTTGCCCAGGCGCTCGACCACCCAGGCCTGCTGCTGCGGGATCACGCGCACCGACTCGATCACGACCACGATCGCGAACGCGACGAAGAAGAACCAGGGCGCGAACACCTTGAGTTCCTGGATGGTGGACATCACCATCGCGATCACGGTGACGGCTATCAGCTTGGGCAACAAGGCGGGGCCTCCTCGGCGGGCGAGCGGGTTCGGGACAGGATCAGGGTCAGGTCGGTCGGTCCGGGGGAAACCGAAACCGGGCAACGGCAACTTCGACAGCTCGACCTTCAGCTGGTGGATCTTCGACAGGTCGAAGTCCTTCGGGTCGAAACGGCGCGGATCGCGTTTCATCGACCGGACGACACCTCGAGCACGCTGCCCGCCACGTTCCGGATGTACAGCGGCGCGCCCGGTTCAGGGACCTGTCCGCCGGCGGGGATGGGGCTCACCCGGGCTTCCCAGACGGCATCACGGTAGCGCACGCGTGCGGTGCCGGCAGCCTGGTCGATCCAGCCCTCCAGCGTGACCATGCCGCCCACGTCCAGGGTGTTGCTCGACACGACCGCCACGTCGCCGGCGCGCATCTTCCAGACCACCAGCACGCCACCCAGCGCGACCGAGCCACCGATCGCAGCCTGCACGCCGAACGACGCGCCCGCCCAGGCCGCCAGCGCCGCGGCGAAGGCAGCC
>JAIENF010000412.1 GCA_019751575.1 Burkholderiales bacterium | reverse complement strand
AACTGGAGGCCACGCAAGAGCCGGAGCGCCCTTCGTTCCTGCCGCCGGACTGGGAGTGGCACCCCTACAACGAAGAAGACGGCGAGCCCGCTGGCTGGGTCGAGCCGCAGGCCTCCCTCGATGCCCGCCGCCTGGGCTTCTGCGGTGGCGCGGTCAGGCCTTTCGAGGACTGAGCGTGATCGACCTGTTCCAGCCAGTGATCCCGGTCATTGCGCCGACGCGCCGGGTGACCCCGCTGATCGACGCGCACGATGCGGATGTCCTCGCCTCGCGTCGAGAGAGCGCTGCTATCGCGCGCGCAGCGAAGTCGGCCAAGGCAGCGACGCCAGAGCAGCGGCGTGAACTGGACCGTCTGGCGCGCGAGCGGTGGCGTCGTGCCCGGGGCATGAAGCCCCGGGTGATCTTGACGCCCGAGCAGCGCAAGGAGGCCGAGCGCAGCCGTCATGCGCGCAAGAGCAGCAACCCAGCCTACAGGGAGCGCAAGGCCAAGGCAGCACGCGCCTGGCGCGCACGCCAGCGCGAACAACGTACAGGAGTAGCAGCATGCCCAGAACACAGTCCCAGGTGATTGCCGAAATCCACGCGCAGATGCAGTGCATCCCGATCGACCTGCCGCTGCTCGAGGCGCGGCCCACGCTGCACGCGCTGCTGATCGAGCCCGATGCAGCGACCGCGCGCCAGATGGAATCCGAAGGCTACGCCGTCGCGCGCGAGCCGGTCGTGTACGACGCCGACGCCCATGAGCTCTACGTCAGCCCGATCTACTTCGGGGCCGAGCCGATGCGCACCTATGCCCGGGCGGTCGAAGGCGGGCACTACGGCGTGGCGGTGGACACGGCCGAAGGAATGATCGCCCTGCTGCCGACGGCGCTGCTGCGCCAGATGCAGCGCAACCCGGTGACGCTGCGCGGCGTGTTCAAGCGGTTCGAGCAGGCCGCCGCAGCCTTCGCCAACGGCCGCGTGATCGATCCGTGGACCGAGCTCGACGACGGTGACCTGTGAGAACCATCATCGCCGGCAGCCGGCGCGGGATCCCCATGGTCGCCGTGCGCAAGGCATGGGACACATGCCCGTGGCAGATCACCGCGGTCATCAGCGGCGGCGCGTCCGGGGTCGACAGCCTGGGCGAGATTCTGGCGCGCGAGAACGGCAAGCCGATCGAGCGGTTCCCGGTCAGCAAAGAAGAGTGGGCGCAGCACGGCAAGGCCGCGGGGCCAATCCGCAACCGCCGGATGCTCGAGGCCGCCGAGGCGCTGGTCGCCGTCTGGGACGGCCGCAGCCCGGGCACGCTCGACATGATCACGATCGCCCGGAAGAAGGGCATCCCTGTGCACGTCATCACCCATGGAGCGAAGCCGTGAGCGCAGACCAGCACATCAAGGCCTGGATGCACCCGAACGGGTCCGTGATCACCCTCAATCAGAAAGCGACCGCGATCGCCCTCAACAACAAGATGCAGCAGTGGGCCGAGGCATTCAACATCCCGCTGCATGCGGTCGGCGCGCCGGCGCAGGAGGTCGCGTGCCTCGACCCGCATGGCTGCGAGGTTCTGGGGTGCGTGCGGAAGCCGGAAATCATCCGCCTGCGCGGCGAGCTCGCGGCCGCCTACGCCGAGATACGCAAGCAGCTGCCAGCCATGACGGCCGTGTTCGACCGCGACGTGATCGAGCGCGCGAAGAAGGCGGGCGAGCAATGAGCATTCCTGCTAGGCAGCATCAGGTGTTCTGCGCCGTCTGCCAGCGGCAGGTTGACCACTATCAGATGATGGCTGCGCGCGATGTCATGGGATACCTCGTTGGCGCGAAGTGCCACGGGAAGACCGAAACCGCAGACTTCCAGTGGGAAGTGCCGGCGACCGTGGTGATGTTCGAGAAGGAGGCTGCCGAGCTCAAGGCGCAGCGGGAACGGGACACCGCTGCGCCAGCCGACTACTTCGTCTGCCTGTCCATGCTGGTGACTGGCCGGCACAAGCACCCGAACCTGATGCTGGGCAAGGTGGACATGATCGCGCGGGACATTGCGCTGGAAGGCAACCTATGACCCCGCGCGAACGCCCCATTATCTTCTCGGCCCCAATGGTCCGCGCCATCCTCAACGGCAGCAAGACGCAGACGCGGCGGATCGTGAAGCCGCAGCCGGTGATCCGTGATGGCGAGCCGGTGTGGCCGATCGGTACAAAGCGCCCGCGCGGACGAGGGTTTGAGGACTGCCCCTACGGCCAGCCCGGCGACCGGCTGTGGGTGCGGGAAACTCACGGCGTTGCCGACCGATGGCTGCACGACTGCGAAACGAATCCACCGCGGTGCATTGCGTATCGCGCCGACCTTTCGGCTCGAAACTTTGATCCGCCATACGTTCCCAATACAGCGTCCTGGGGTTGGGCGGGAATGAAGTGGCGCCCCTCGATCCACATGCCCCGCTGGGCCAGCCGCATCACGCTGGAGGTCACCGGCGTCCGCGTCGAGCGGCTGCAGGACATCAGCGAGGCCGATGCGATCGCCGAGGGCGTGGTGCAGGCGCCTTACGGGTGGTGGTCTGGATTCCCGGGCTCAAGCTCACCCACCGCGAAAGGCGCCTATGCGCTGCTGTGGGATTCGATCAACGGCCCCGGATCGTGGGACGCGAACCCGTGGGTGTGGGTGGTTGAATTTAAGCGCGGCGCTGCGGCAATGGCGGGGGATTCGGTTTAGTCATGCCCACCCTTCGCCTCTCCGCCGCCGCCGAGCTGGTGGGCATGGACCCCGAGACCCTGCGCGCGCTCGCCGCTCAGGGTAAGGTTCCGGCCGCGAAGCCCGCGCGCGCCTGGGTGTTCATCGAGGCCGACCTCGAGGCGTGGCTGCGCGGGCAGTACGTGGTGGCGAAGGAGGAACGGCAGCAATGGCAATCTACAGGCGCGGTGAGATCTACTGGTGCGAATGGCGGATCGGCGGCGCGCGCACTCGCGAGTCGACTGGCACAGCCGATCGCGCGGCCGCGCAGGAATGGCACGACCGGCGCCGCGCCGAGCTCTGGCGGGAGGCCCGCCTCGGCGAACGTCCACCTGCTACCTGGGACGAGGCCGCCCTCGCCTGGCTGAGCGAGCACTCGGCGCACAAGCGCAGCCACGCCGATGACCTGCTTATCCTGCGCTGGCTCACCGGGCGCCTTTCGGGCAAGACCCTGCCGGAGCTCACCACCGCGGTGATGGTCGGTCTGCGCGATGCGAAGATCGCCGAGGGCTGCGCGCCGGCCACGGCGAACCGCCACCTGGCCGTCGTGTCGGCGGTGATGAACCACCACGCGCGCACCGTGCCGGCGATCGTGCCGACGGTCCCCTATCTAACCGAGCGCACCTCGGCCTGGCGCTGGATCACGCGCGAGCAGGCGCGGGCGCTTCTGGCCGAGTTGCCCCCTCACCTCGCGGCGATGTCGCGCCTGGCGCTCGCCACGGGCCTGCGCCGGGCGAATATCACCGGCCTGCAGTGGTCGCGCGTGGATCTCGCGCGCCGCGTGGCGTGGATCGAGAGCGACGACATGAAGGCCGGCCGCGCGCTGGCCGTGCCGCTGAACGACGAGGCCGTGGCGGTGCTGCGTGGCCAGTGGGGTACGGACCCAGCCTGGGTCTTCACGTGGCGCAAGGAACCGATCTTCCACGTTGTCACGAAGGCGTGGCATGCGGCCTGCCTGCGCGCCGGCGTCGAGGGCCTGCGCTTCCACGACCTGCGCCACACATGGGCGAGCTGGCACGTGCAGGCCGGAACGCCGCTGCCGGTGCTCCAGCAGCTCGGCGGCTGGGCGTCCTACTCGATGGTGCTGCGGTATGCCCACCTCGCGCCCGGTCACGTGGCGGGGTACGCGGATCGGGTGTCCCTCACGATTTCGCCCACAGGGGGCGATGAGGTTAGCGAGTGCTTCGCTTCTATGCCTGATGGGGTGGGGTGGCTGACGGGACTCGAACCCGCGACAACCGGAATCACAATCCGGGACTCTACCAGCTGAGCTACAGC
>JAIENF010000617.1 GCA_019751575.1 Burkholderiales bacterium | reverse complement strand
TGTTCGGCTACCCCGCCGAGGAAGCGATCGGGAAGAACATCTCGACGCTGGTCATCCCGGGCGCCGACGACGAGCGGATCTCCGCGGCCGTCGCCGATACCCGTGCCGCGCGCACCCACTCCCGCTTCGAGGCGAGGCGTGCGCGCAACGGCCGCACGTTCGACGTCGAAGTGTCCTACTCGCCCCTGTACTCGGCCGAGGGCGAGCATATCGGCGAGATCAGCATCGCACGGGACATCACGTCCCGGCTCACGGCGGAGCGCGCGCTGCGCTCGAGCGAAGCGCGCAGCCGACTGCTCGCAGCGGTGGTCGAACAGAGTTCGGAAGCGATCGTCATCAAGGACCTCGACAACATCATCCTGTCGTGGAACGCGGGCGCAGAGCGCATGTACGGCTGGAGCCAGGCCGAGGCGATCGGCAGGAACATCACCCTGCTGGTCCGGCCAGGCGCGTCGGGTGCCGACGTCGCAGGCCGGATCGAGCGCCTCCGGCGGGGAGAGCCCGGCGCGTGGCGCGCGGTCAGCCACCGCCGCGACGGCACGAGGATCCATGTCGACGTGAACGTGTCCCCGCTGTTCGACGAGAACGGCGGGCACATCGGCGAGATCACCATGGTGCGCGACATCACCGAACGCGAGCGCGCGGAGTCCGCGCTGCGCGCGACCGAGGCCCGCAACCGCGAGCTCGCGCTGATCGTGGACCAGAGCTACGACGCGATCATCACGAAGGACGCCGCCAACCGGATCCTCACCTGGAACCGGGGCGCGGAGCGCATATTCGGCTGGCCGGCAGCCGAGGTCCTGGGCCGGAACTTCCTCGAGCTGATGAAGCCCGAGGCGGGGGAAGCGGAGCTGCGCGCAGCGATCGACCGCATCGGCGAGCGCAAGGCCGAGACCTGGGAAACCATCCGCACCACCAAGGCAGGGCAACCGATCCATGTCGAGGTCACGGTATCCCCGCTGTTCGACGACGACGGACAGCACCTGGGCGAGATCAGCATCAACCGCGACATCACGGAACGCGTGCAGGCGCAGGAGGCGCTGCGCGACCACCGCCTGTTCCTGGAACAGGCGCAGGAAGTGGGCGGGATCGGGAGCTGGGCGCAATCGCTCGCCGACGGGCGGCTCACCTGGAGCGACGAGACCCTGCGCATCTTCGGCCTCGAACGCAGCACCTTCGACGGATGCGCGGAGACGTACTGGTCGCTGGTGCATCCGGAGGACATCGACCGCGTGCGAGCCGCGGGCGAGCAGGCGGTCGCCACGCGCTCGCCCTACACGAACGAGTACCGCGTCCTGCGCCCGGACGGGACCCAATGCTGGATCTACGAGCACGCGGCGATCATCTGCGACGACCAGGACCGCCCGCTGCGGGTGGTCGGCGTCACGCAGGACATCACGCAGCGCCGCGCCGCCCAGGAGCGCATCGAGTTCCTGGCAACCCGCGATCCGCTGACCGAGCTGCCCAACCGGCTGCTGCTGCGCGACCGCATCACGCACGGCATGGCAAGCGCGGCACGCAGTGGTGCGCAGCTCGCGCTGCTGTTCATCGACCTCGACCGCTTCAAGACGATCAACGACTCGCTCGGGCACCGCGTCGGTGACGAACTGCTCAAGCACGTGGCGGAGCGGCTGGCGCGCTGCGTCCGGATGGAAGACACGCTTGCCCGCCTGGGCGGGGACGAATTCGTCGTGCTGCTCCAGGGATTGAACGACTCCCAGGTCGCCTCGCAGGTCGCGCGCAAGGTGCTCAAGCTGCTGGCGCGCCCCTACGTGATCGAAGGCCACCAGCTGTCGACCTCCTGCAGCATCGGCATCAGCCTGTACCCGACAGACGGCACCGATGCACAGACGCTGATGAAGAACGCCGACGCGGCGATGTACCACGCGAAGGAACGTGGCCGCGGCAACTACCAGTACTTTTCGGCCGACCTGCATTCCCGGGCGGTGGAGCGCCTGTCCATCGAGACCGCGCTGCGCCGCGCGCTGGAACGCGACGAGTTCGAGCTGCATTTCCAGCCACAGGTGCGCATGGCCGATTCCACGGTGGTCGGGATGGAGGCGCTGCTGCGCTGGAACCATCCGGAGGAAGGCCTGCTCGCGCCGGGCAGGTTCATCCGCATCGCGGAGGAAAGCGGGCTCATCGTGCCCCTCGGGGAGTGGGTGCTGGACGCCGCCTGCGCCCGGATGCGCGCCTGGCTGGATGCCGGCCTGCACCCGCCGCGGCTGGCGGTGAACGTATCCGTGGGCCAGCTGTCGCGCGGCTTCGTGCGAAGCGTCGGGCGCACCCTCCAGGCCCACCGGATCGACGGTTCGCAACTCGAGCTCGAGATGACCGAGAGCCTGCTGATGCAGCAGGTCAACGAGAACGTGAAGCTGCTGCAGCGCCTGGGCGACCTCGGCGTACAGGTGGCGCTGGACGACTTCGGCACGGGCTACTCGTCCCTCGCCTACCTGAAGAAGTTCCCGATCGACGCGCTGAAGATCGACCGCACCTTCGTGCGCGACATCGTCGACGACCCGGACGACTCGGCGATCACCGCCGCCGTGGTGTCGATCGGGCACCACATGCAGCTGCGCGTGGTGGCCGAAGGCGTGGAGACCGCCGAGCAGCTGGCCATCCTGCAGTCGATGGGCTGCGACGAGTACCAGGGTTACCTGTTCAGCAGGCCGCTGCCGGCGAGCGCGTTCGCGGGCCGATTCCTTGCCGGCGACGCGCTGCCGGTTCGCGAGCAGGCGCGCTAGCCGCGGCCGGAAAAGCAGACCGCCCGAGCCGCCCTCAGCGCGCCAGCGAGCGCATCGCCCGGTCCAGCCCTTCCAGGCTCAGCGGGAACATCCGGTCGCCCATCAGTTTGCGGGTGAGCGCGATCGACTCGTGGTATTCCCAGCGCGATTCCGGTTGCGGGTTGATCCAGGCCGCGTGGCTGTAAACGTCGAGCAGCCGCTGCAACCAGGCGGCGCCGGGCTCGTCGTTGTTGTGCTCGACGCTGCCGCCGGCAAGCAGGATCTCGTACGGGCTCATCGTGGCATCGCCGACGATCACCAGCTTGTAGTCGTTGCCGAACTTGTGCAGCACGTCCATCAGCCGCGTGCGCTCGTCGAAGCGGCGGCGGTTGTCCTTCCACACCGACTCATAGACGAAATTGTGGAAGTAGAAGTACTCGAGATGCTTGAACTCGCCGCGCGCGGCGGAGAACAGTTCCTCCACCACCCGGATGTAGTCGTCCATCGAGCCGCCGACATCGAGGAACAGCAGCACCTTCACCGCGTTGTGCCGCTCCGGCACCAGCTTCAGGTCGAGCCAGCCGGCATTGCGCGCGGTCGACCGGATGGTGTCGTCGAGGTCGAGTTCCTCGGCGGCGCCTTCGCGCGCGAACCGGCGCAGCCGGCGCAGCGCGACCTTGATGTTGCGCGTGCCCAGTTCCACGTCGGAATCGAAGTTGCGGAACTCGCGCCGGTCCCAGACCTTCACCGCGCGCCGGTTGCGCGATTCATGCTGGCCGATGCGCACGCCCTCGGGGTTGTAGCCGTAAGCCCCGAACGGACTGGTGCCCGCGGTGCCGACCCACTTCGACCCGCCCTGGTGGCGTCCCTTCTGCTCCTCGAGGCGCTGCCTCAACGTCTCCATCAGCTTGTCCCAGCCGCCGAGCGATTCGATCAGCTTCTTCTCCTCGTCGGTCAGCAGCTTCTCTGCCTGGCGGCGCAGCCATTCGTCCGGGATCGCGGTGCGCAGGTCGGGCGCCTGGGACACCACGCCCTTGAAGTACGCGCCGAACACGCGGTCGAAGCGGTCGAGGTTCGATTCGTCCTTCACCAGCGCGGTGCGCGCGAAGTAGTAGAAATCGTCCATGCTGCCCCAGGCCACATGGCGCTGCAGCCCCTCGATCAGCGTGAGGAACTCGCGCAGCGATACCGGCAGCCCGGCCTTCTTCAGCTCGAACAGGAAGTCGATCAGCACGGTACGCCCTCCCGGCCACCGGCGAGCGC